>CAZCWA010000068.1:0-15384 GCA_964502265.1 uncultured Myxococcaceae bacterium
CGTTGTCGAGCGGGCGGATGGGGTTGAAGAGGTCCGGGCAGTTGTCCTGCGCGTCGGGGACGCCGTCGCCGTCACGGTCGCCCTCGGTGGGCACGCCGGTGTAGGCGGTGGAGTCGTTGACCGTCCACGAAGAGCTGCGCTGCGGCACACAGGTGGGCTCGTTGTTGGGCGTGGCTTCGCAGAAGAACAGCGGGTAGGTGCTGCCGTTCTGCCCGGTGAGCGCGGAGAGCGTCTTGCCCAGCTCCGAGTTCACGCAGGCGACCTTCGCGCTGCCGCAGACGTCGATCGCGTCGCAGTCGTCGGTGGTCAGCGCAGTCACCAGCGCCTGATCGCCGAAGAGCGGCTTGCCGCCGCGCAGGGTGAGGACGACGTCCTCCGGCTTCGCCTCGATGATCACCCGGTACGGAGAGGCCGCATCGCCGCTGAAGATGGCGATGTCCGCGACCTTGCCCTTCTCGAGGGTGCCGACCTGGTGGTCGAACCGCAGCGCCTTCGCCGCGTTCCGGGTCACCATCAGCCACAGCTCCTCGTCGCGGAGGAGGTTGTTGAAGTGGTTCCGGTTCAGCGAGTCCGCGCACTGCAGCTCGCGCAGGATGTTCATGGAGCCGGAGCGCACCCAGTCGGTGCCGAGCGCCACGTTGACACCGAACTTCTTGTAGGTGCCCACCGGCGCGGTGTCGCCGTAGAGGAAGATGTTGGAGCGCGGCGACCAGATGAGCGAGGTCTCCAGCGCGGCGAAGCGGCCCACGTCCGCGGCGCGCAGGCCGATGCCGTGGATGACCGCGGTCTTGCTGTCCACCACGCTGACCGCGCCCTGTCCCACGCCGGTGAGGCAGAGGAACTCGTTGCGGGCGGAGGCTTCGATGCCCTCGCTGACGTGCGGGAGCCACGCGCCGTTGCCGGTCTGAGCGGAGGGCAGGCTCTTGTAGCCACAACCGTTGGCGAGCTCGCGACCGTCGGAGTCATCGAGCGGGAACGTGTCGTAGTTCGCCGCCGTGCCGCTGAGACCCTCGTTGTTGGCGCCGGACGCGCTGTTGCGGTCGAGGTTGCGGAGCAGGCCCTTGACGCCGCCGGAGCCGGCGACGGAGGTGGTGCCGGCCATCACCTGGCGCAGCTCGTTCCACTGGACCTGCGGCGCGGTGCCCGACGTCGAGTTCGCCCCGGAGGAGACCTCGGTGTGGCCGTTGTTGCCGCGGCGCCAGTCGTGGCGGTGCTCGTAGCGCTCGCCGGTCGTGTTCACGTACGGCGCCGCGTAATAGGTGATGTGGTCGTGCGGGTTGATGAGGCCCGGCGAGACGACCGAGCCCGGGCAGATGACCTGGGTGGCCCCAGCAGCGCCGGCCTCCTCGGAGCAGTCACAGCCCACGCACTGGATGATGCCCTGCGCGTCGAAGAGGACCTGGCCGCCCACGTAGACGGTGCCGGGCACCAGCACGTCGCCGGTGATGATCCGCGCCGCGCTGCCGGTGACGATGTCGCACGCGCCGCCCTGGGGCGCGGGGAGCGTCGCGCCGGGGCACTGCACGAAGCCCACGGTGGTGTTGGTGCAGTCCGGCTCGCAGCCGTCGTGCGGGATGTCGTTGCCGTCGTCGCACTGCTCACCCTGCTCGACCACGCCGTTGCCGCAGGTGCCCGCGGGGGTGGGGGTGCAGTCGTCCTCGCAGCCGTCGCCGGGGATGTCGTTGCCGTCGTCGCACAGCTCGGTGCCCTCGCGCACGCCGTTGCCGCAGACGCCGGCGGGGGTCACGGTGCAGTCGGACTCGCAGCCGTCGCCGTCGACCAGGTTGCCGTCGTCACACGCCTCGGTGCCCTCGCGCACGCCGTTGCCACACTGCTGCTGGCCCGCGAGGGTGCAGTCGGCCTCGCAGCCGTCACCCGAGATGTTGTTGCCGTCGTCGCACGCCTCGCCGGGTTCGATCTTCCCGTTGCCGCAGGCTTCGGGCGGCGCACAGCGGGCCTGTCCTTCGGCCGTACCGTCGCCACACTTCGGTTCATCGCCCGGACATCCGGCGAGGGTGAGGAGGAGGAGCGCGCCCAGCGGCGCGAGCAGCTTTCTGTTCATGATCAGGGGCTTTCTGCGACTGCGGGACTGCGTGACAGCGAGGCTTCTGTCCGGCCGGGGAAAAACAAGCGGACCTTACATCAGCAGATCGACCACAGATCGAGTGACATCGCAGAAACACCGCCCCTGTGCCTGGCCGCCTGCCGCTTCCACACGGCCACCGCGCAGCTTTTGCGGCTACCGTCCTGCGCCATGCTTCCGCTCGAACGTCCCACGCCGCCGGACCGCCCCGACCGCCGCCGCGAGAAGCTGCTCCCCGTCCCGCGTTGGCCCACCGCCGAAGAGGCTTCGCGCTCGAGGTGGTTCTCCGAGGTGCGCCTGGGCCCCATTACCGCGCAGACGCGCACCTGGGTCCCCGCCATGGTGCCGTGGCGCGCGACGGAGGACGGCTTCGTCACCCCGGAAGTCATCGCCTGGTACGAGCGCTTCGCCGAGGGCGCGCCGGGGGTGATCGTCGTCGAGGCCACCGGCATCCGCGATGTGCCGTCTGGGCCGCTCCTTCGCATCGGCCACGACCGGTACATCGAAGGGCTCTCGCGGCTGACCTCTGCGGTACGACGTGCGAGCGGCGGACGGACGCGCTTGCTCATCCAGCTCATCGACTTCCTCGCCATCCGGCGCAGGCCGGAGCGGGAGAAGTTCCTCGGTCGGTTCCTGGTCATCGACGACGCGCTCAAGGAACGGCTGTCCGAGGTGGTGGGCGCGCAGGTCGAGGACGAGGCGCAGGTGCGCGCGCATCTGCTGGGGCTCGACGAGGTGCAGCTCACCAAGGTGCTCTCCCCGCGCGATCTCGAGAGCTTCCGGATGGGCTTTCGCGAGCGGGTGACGGACGTGCACGTCCCGCACATCGCCGAGCTGCCCCGGGTGCTGCCCAATCTCTTCGCCGAGGCGGCGGTGCGCGCGGAGAAGGCGGGCTTCGACGGCGTGGAGCTGCACTACGCGCACGCGTACACGATGGCCTCGTTCCTCTCGGCCCGGAACGACAGGGCCGATGGCTACGGCGGCTCGCGCGAGGGCCGGATGCGTCTGCCGCTGGAGGTCTTCCACGAGGTGCGCGCGCGCGTGGGGAAGGGCTTCGCGGTGGGCTGCCGCTTCCTCGGCGACGAGGTGATCGAAGGGGGCAGCCATATAGAGGATGCGGTCGCGTACGGGACGGCCTTCGCCCGAGCAGGGATGGACTTCCTCAGCCTGTCGAAGGGCGGCAAGTTCGAGGACGCGAAGCAGCCGAAGGTGGGGCACGCGGCGTATCCGTACACCGGGCCCTCCGGCCACGAGTGCATGCCCACCACCCGCCTGCCGCCGCCCGGTCCCTTCGGCCGCAACGTGCCGCTCGCCGCCGAGGTGCGCCGCGCGGTGCGAGCGGCCGGCCTCGAGACGCCCATCGTGGCCTGCGGTGGCATCGCCTCCTTCTGGCAGGCGGAGGAGATCCTCGAGCGCGGAGATGCGGACGTGGTGGCCTCGGCAAGGCAGAGCCTCGCGGACCCGGACTGGTTCCAGAAGCTGCGCGAAGGCCGGGGCGAGACCATCCGCCGCTGCGTCTTCACCAACTACTGCGAGGGCCTGGACCAGGCGCACAAGGCGGTGACGTGCCACCTGTGGGACCGCCTCAAGCCGCTGCCGGGAGAGGATCCGGAGGCCATCGCTCGCACCGCGGATGGACGGCGGTGGGTGGCGCCGCATGAGGCGCCCGGCCTCTAGAGAGCGTTCCATAGGGCGTTCGGGGCCCCCTCCCGCTCCGAGACGGCACGCCTTAGCTTGGCTCGCCCATGGACGAGAACATCCAACGCCCCGCCCGCGCCCGCCTGCTCGTGTCCTGTCCGGACCGGCCCGGCATCGTGGCGGCGGTGACGCAGTTCCTCTTCGAGCACGGGGCCAACGTGCTCGACCTCGACCAGCACGCGACCTCACCGGAGCCGTCGCTGTTCTTCCTCCGCCTGGTGCTGGAGGTGCCGCGGGCCGAAGGGTTCGAGACGCTCTCGCGCGACTTCGCGCCGCTGGCCGAACGCTACGAGATGGCGTGGCGGCTGCAGCGCGCGGACGTGCGGCCGAAGGTAGCTATCTTCGTCTCGCGGGAGGACCACTGCCTCACCGAGCTGCTCTGGCGTCACCGTTCGGGCGAGTTGCCCATGGACATCGCCTTCGTTGCCGGCAACCACGCGGCACTGGAGGACGAGGTCCGCGCGCACGGGCTCACCTTCCATCACGTCCCGGTGACGAAGGAGACCCGCGAGCAGGCCTTCGCGCGTCAGCTCGAGCTGGTGACGGTGGGCGGAATCGACCTCGTGGTGCTCGCGCGCTACATGCAGATCCTCCCGCCCGAGTTCTGCGAGCGCCTGCCCCGCCGCATCATCAACATCCACCACAGCTTCCTGCCCGCCTTCGTGGGCGCGAACCCGTACGCGCAGGCCTGGGAGCGCGGGGTGAAGCTCATCGGCGCCACCGCGCACTACGTGACCCGCGAACTCGACGCCGGACCGATCATCGAGCAGGACGTGGCGCGCGTGGGACACCGGCACGACGTGGCGGACCTCAAGCGCGAGGGCCGGGAGCTCGAGCGCGCGGTGCTGGCGCGTGCGGTGCGCTGGCACCTCGAGGACCGCGTGCTGGTTCACGGGAACAAGACGATCGTGTTTCGATGAGCCCCATGGGGTCACCTGGCCGCTTCTTCGCGCAGCTCCTGACGGTCGCGTTCGTCGTCAGCTTGCAGGCAGGTACTTCAGCGAAGGCACAGGGACAGGGACACCCCGTGGTCGTCTACGGCTGGGACCATCCGCGTTGCCCGGAGAGCGGTTCGGAGACGGCGCGGCGGATCGCCGAGTGCCTCTCTTCGCTGACCGACGTCCCGGTGGAGACGGCGGCGGTGCTCTGCCGCGGTGCGCGCTCACAGGACGCAGGCCGGGCGCTGTCCCAGTGCATGAGGGCAGTGCTCTACGAGCGCAGCGGCCTGGGGGCGCGGAGGAAGGCGGTGGACCCGCAATCGGCGGCGACGGCGTGCCGGTGGGCGCTCGACGTGCCGCGCGCGAACGCGGTGGAAGAGTGCATGCGCCGGATGCTCTTCGACCGCGAGGGCCTGGGCTACATGCGCACCGACGTCTCGCCCGAGGCCGCCGCGAGGGCGTGTCAGCAGAGCGCCGCGCCTCCTCCACTTTCTTTCGGATGGCTCCCCTTCGGCTGGGTGCCACTTCCGGGCTTCGGCACCACCGCAGGGCTCTCCTGCCGGGCCCCGCAGGGCGACGAAGGCGTACGCTTCCTCTCCGAATGCGTGCGCCGCCTCGTCCAGCGGAAGGTTCCGGGGGACGCGGCGGCGCTGGCCTGCGAGGGCGCGGTGGCCCCGTGGCCTTAGGCGCTAGTAGCGCGTGTTGAAGTCATCGTCCGTGGACGGCGAGCGGCGCACCTCTTCGGTGTCGTCGTCGATGTGCACGTCCTCCTTGCGCACCGTCTCCGAGACCGCGCGGCGCTCCTCGAACTTGTCCTTGCGCAGGCGGATCTCCTCCTTCACCACCGGCCGCTTGCGGATCTCGACCTCCTCCTCGCGCACCGGCACCGTCACCTCGCCTTCGCCGATCCGCGTGTCTGCCGACGCGTAGCTGCCCTCGCTCACCGGCACGCGCTCGACCGTCACCCGCTCACGCGTCACCGGCACCGTCACCGTCTCCTCCTCGGTGATCACGTCCTTGCGTACGCGCACCGCGCCGGCCTCGCGCTCCCGTGTGGTGACGTCCAGCTCCTCCTCCACCACCGGGATGGTCACGTCCGCCGAGGAGCGTTCGGTGCCGCTCCACGCGCCCTCGGTGCTCTGTGTGGTGGCGGTCGCGAAGCCCGCGTTGCCGGTCGTCTCGTCGAAGCTGCTCGTGGACGCGTCCTCACGCCCGATGTCCGAGTACGCCCTCGAGAGGATCACGTCGTCGCCCTTCACGTCGCTCACGAGGTCGTAGCGGGCGGAGTACTCCTTCTTGAAGATCAGGCCCTTCTCGATGATGAAACTGTCGGCCTCGAGGGACTGGATCTTCCCCAGCTTCTGGCCGTCGCGTGTGTGCACCATCATGCCGGGCCGCAGCAACTCTCGTCCGAACATGGTTCCTCCTCAGTTTGGGTTCTCATTGAGGGTGGGAACCCGGGGGCCTCACGACACGGAGGGGCAGGCGGCACGCGGACACTCCGGGCGGGCATGCGGGCACTCGCACCACCTCATGGCGCGCACCCCTGACGGGCCTCTCGGAAGTGACGGAGGACGAGCGGCAGGTGATCGCGCCAGTACCGCCAATCGTGCAGGCCACCGTCCTGCTGCCAGTGCCGGACCTCGTAGCCCTTCGCCTCGAGCTCCGAGCGCAGCCGCAGGTTGACCTCGCAGTTGTCGTTCGGGCACCCGTGGTAGAGGTACCAGCGCACGTCGCGCCGCGGGGCCTCGCGCACCATCCGCAGCATCGCGTCGTTCTCCCAGAAGTAGCTGCCGGACATCGAGCCCGCGTACCCCCACACATCCGGCCGGGTGAAGGCGCCGTACCCGGACATCAGGCCGCCGAGAGACGCGCCGCCGAGCCCCCGGTCCCCCGCCTGCGGACAGGTCCGGAAGTGCGACTGCACGAGCGGAACGAGCACGTCCGCCATCCACGCGAGATACGCGTCCGCGAGGTTGTCGCCGCCGAAGGTGTACTGCTTCATCCGCACCTCCTGGCTGGGCAGGGCCACGAACACCAGCAGTGCGGAGGCCTCGGGGTTCGCCGCGTAGGTGGTGTCCGCCGGCTCGATGAAGGACGCGCGGGTGAGCGATTCGTTGCCGTCGTGGAAGTAGAGCGAGGGCAGCCGGGGGCACGCTTCCCGATCGTACGAGGCGGGGACGTAGATGAAGACGTCGCGCGCATCGCCGAGCGCCTCGCTGCGGACCGAGCGCCACGCGACCAGGCGGCCCTTCGCAGGGTCGCCCCGCTCCGGATGGACGAGCGCGTTGAACTCGCCCACACCCTGCCGATCGATTCCGTCCCAGACCACGTGGCGCGCGCGAAGGTCCTCGTACCAGGTGCTGCCGTCGATCATCTTGTAGGCGTGGGGCTCGGTGCGCGGCAGCCTCTTCTCCAGCGCCCAGACGCCGCTCTCGCCGACCCGGCTGAGCACGTCCACGCCGGCCTGCCAGCCGTTGAAGGACCCGCCCACGCTGTAGACGTCTCGTGGGGCGTCGCGCGCCACGAAGGCCACCCGGTCGCCGCCGTCCACGCTCCTCAAGGGCGTGCCGCCCAGCGCCTCCACCGCCGTGAAGAAGGCATCCGTCAACGCCTGCCGCTCCGCGCTGGTCTGCGCCGCCGCCTCGTCGAGCCGGAGCTGGTCGAGCAGGGAGATCGGCGCGGTGGCCGTCTGCGCCTCACGCGTGCACGGGCCCGGCGTGCCGCCGTCGCCAGAGCCGCCATCGACCGAGCCTGCGTCGGGCGAGCCCGCGTCACGCCCGGCATCTGCGCCACCGGTCCAGGGGACGAAGCCGCCGTCGAGTCTCCCGTCGGGGGCCTCGGGCGAGGGGCCGCATCCGGCGCCCAGCAGCGCGAGGGAGAGCGCCAGCACCCGGAGAACCGGGACGGACACGGAGACCGAGGCCCTTTTCATCCGGCGCGAATACTTCGATGGCGCGAGGAAGCGCAAACCGTCGGACGTCCACCAGTTGAAACTCGAGAGCCGCAAGCGTCGGCTTGTTGGCACTTCAGGCGGCTGCCTCCTCCCTCGCGGGCAGGTGGATGCATAGCGATGCGCGGCTTTGAGCACTCCCTGGATCGAGCCGACCCGCTTTCGCCGGGTGCTGGTGCGCGCGATGGTGATGCCCCTGCTGGTGATGGGCGCCCTCGCGGTGGGGCTCGTGTACCAGATCAACCACCTCGTCCAGGTGAACCGGGCCATCGGCCAGACCGACCGGGTGGCGGCGGAGATGGACGTGCTGCGCGGGCTGCTCGCGGACAAGGAGGCGGCGCTGCGCGGCTACCTCCTCACCGGGTCCACCTCGTTCCTCGAGCCCTACCGCCACGCCGAGCGCCGCTTCGCGCCCGCGCTGGCGAGCCTGCAGTCGCTCCTCGCGGGAGAGCCGGAGCAGCTCGAGCGGCTGGATGCGTTCGCCGCGATGTGGCTCGAGTGGGACCGCTACGCGCGCACGATGATGGCGCTGAAGACGGGCGGCGGGGACTACGGCTCGTACACGCTCAACCTGCAGGGCCGCGCGCTGATGGAGCGGGCGCGGGCGCAGCGCTCGGCGATCGTGGCGGCGGCGGAGGGCAAGCGCATGGCGGTGGCGGAGCAGGCGGAGCGCGCGTCGAAGATTGCGGTGACCGGCGGGGTGGGCGGCGCGCTGCTGCTGGGCACCCTGCTGGCGTTCTTCGGCCGCCGGCAGCTCCTGCAGCTCTCGCGTTCCTACGGCCGCGCGATCGAGCTTTCCACGCAGCAGGCAGAGGCGCTGCGCCAGAGCGAGGCCCGCATCCGCGCCATCTTCGAAGGTGCGCGAGATGCGATGGTGATCGCCGACGACGAGGGGAAGCTGGTGGACGCCAACCCGGCGGCGGCGAGGCTCTTCGGCGTGGAGGAGTCGAAGCTCATCGGTCGGCGGATCTGGGAGCTGGCAGAGGGCGGGCTCGAGCCGTCCGCGGTGGACGACTTCAAGAGCAGCCGCATCCTGCGCGGCGAGTTCCGCTTCCGCCGCTTCGACGGCGCGGTGGTGGTGACCGAGTTCCACGCCACGCCCAACCTCTTCCCCGGCCGTCACCTCTCGGTGCTGCGCGACATCACCGAGCGCAAGGCACACGAGGAGGAGATCCGCCGGCTCAACGAGACGCTGGAGCGGCGGGTGAAGGAGCGCACCGCGCAGCTCGAGGAGGCGAACCGGGAGCTCGAGTCGTTCTCCTATTCGGTCTCGCACGACCTGCGCTCGCCCTTGCGTCACATCAGCGGATTCAGCGAGCTGCTGCGCAGGAGCGCGGGCGCTTCGGGCGGGCTGGACCCCCAGGGGCAGCACTACCTGGCGACGATCGGCGACGCGGCGAAGAAGGCGTCGACGCTGGTGGACGAGCTGCTCGCGTTCTCGCGGATGGGGCGCACGGAGCTTCGCAACGGACAGGTGGACATGGCCGCGCTGGTGGAAGAGGTGCGGCGCGAGATGGAGCGCGAGGCGGAGGGCCGGGCGATCCACTGGCGCGTGGGGGAGCTGCCCCGGGTGCGCGGAGACGGGCCGATGCTGCGCCAGGTGCTGCGGAACCTCCTCTCCAACGCGGTGAAGTACACCCGCCCGCGCGAGGCGGCGGAGATCGAAATCGCATGCGAGCCTGCGTCTCCGGGGGCCGGGAACGGCAGCGGCGAGTGGGTCTTCCGGGTGCGCGACAACGGGGTCGGCTTCGACATGGACTACGGCCACCGGCTCTTCGGCGTCTTCAAGCGGCTGCACGAGGAGAGCGAGTTCGAGGGGACGGGCATCGGCCTCGCGAACGTGCGGCGCATCGTGCAACGCCACGGCGGCAAGACCTGGGCGGAAGGGGCAGTCGGCGAGGGCGCGACGTTCTACTTCTCGCTCCCGGGATCGGCAGAGGAGGTGCGGCGATGAGGACGCTCCGGGTGCTGATGCTCGAGGACAGCGCGCTCGACGCGGAGCTGGTGTCCGCGGCGTTGCGGGCGGAGGACCTCCGCTTCGAGGTCACCCGCGTGGAAGACCGCGCCCGCTTCATCCAGGCGCTCGAGCAGGGCGCGCACGACCTCATCCTCGCCGACTACCAGCTCCCCGCTTTCGACGGTGTGGCCGCGCTCCGGCTGGCGCGCATGCAGCGGCCGGAGACCCCCTTCCTCTTCGTCTCCGGCGCGCTGGGCGAGGAGCTCGCCATCGACACGCTCAAGGCCGGCGCCACCGACTACGTGCTCAAGGACCGGCTCGACCGGCTGGTGCCCGCGGTGAGGCGCGCGCTGCGCGAGGTGGAGGAGCGCGCGGAGCGGCAGCGTGCGGAGGAGTCGTTGCGCTTCGTCGCCGAGGCCAGCGCGAAGCTGACGGGCTCGCTCGACTTCTGGACCACGGTGAAGACGGCGGCGCGGCTACCGGTGCCCTTCCTCGCGGACTGGTCGGTGCTCCACCTCGTGGGCGAGGACGAGGTCCTCCGTCCGGCGGCTGCCTGGCACCGGGACCGCGCGCGGGTCCCGCTGGCGGAGCTGTTCGTGGGACCGCCGGGCTTCAACGCGGGTTCGATGGAGGGGATCGAGGCCCGGGAGTTGCTCGAGGCCGGCACCCTCCCCTTCGCGCGCGAGATGGCCGCGGTGGGCATCCCGCTGCTCTTGCCGGAGATCGGCGAGGAGGAGCGCGCGCGGGCAGCACCGGACGCGGAAGTGGGGCTGCGGCTGCAGACCCTAGGGTTCGCGTCGCTGGTGGTGGTCCCGCTGCGGACGCAACGCCGGATGCTGGGGGCGCTGGCGCTGGTGAACGGGCCGGACGGACGGCGCTACCGGGGCGAGGACCTCACGCTGGCGGAGGACCTGGCGCGCAGGATCGCCCTCGCGCTGGACGCGGCGCGGCTCTACCTCGATCTCCAGCTCGCGGACCGGCGCAAGGACGAGTTCCTCGCCATGCTCGCCCACGAGCTGCGCAACCCGCTGGCGCCGATCCTGAGCGCAATGGGGCTGGCGCGCGAGGTGGGGGCAGAGGACCCGCGGCTGGAGAAGGCGCACGAGGTGGTGGAGCGCCAGGCCCGCCACATGGTCCGGCTGGTGGACGACCTGCTCGACGTCTCGCGCATCACCCGCGGCCGGGTGGAGCTGCGGCGCGAGCGCGTGGACCTGCGCGCGGTGGTGCAGAACGCGGTGCAGACCACCGTGCCGGGCATGGAGGCGAAGGGCCACCGGGTGCAGGTGTCCCTGCCGGACGAGGCGCTCCCGCTGGACGCGGATCCGGCGAGGCTGGAGCAGGTGCTCACCAACCTCATCGGCAACGCCACCCGCTACACGGCGCCCCGCGGTCAGCTCGCGGTCTCTGTTCGTCGCGAGGGCGACCAGGCGGTGGTGAGCGTGAAGGACAGCGGCCAGGGCATCCCCGCCGACATGCTGCGCCGCGTGTTCGACCTCTTCGTGCAGGTGAACCCGGGCATCGACCGCGCCAAGGGCGGCCTCGGGCTCGGGCTCACGCTGGTGAAGAACCTGGTCGGGCTGCACGGGGGCTCGGTCAGCGCGCACAGCGACGGCCCGGGACGGGGCAGTGAGTTCACGGTGCGGCTGCCGATCGCGCTGGGGGCCGCGCCGGAGCTGCCGCCGGCCACGGCGGGAACGCAGAGGGGTGCAGAGCGCCGGCGGGTGCTGGTGGCGGAGGACAACGACGACGCGCGCGAGTTCCTCCGTGACCTGCTGCAGCTCTGGGGACACCAGGTGGACGTGGCGGAGGACGGCCTGCGGGCGGCGGAGCTGGGGAGCCGGGGGCGCTACGACCTGGCGCTGGTGGACATCGGGCTGCCGGGGATGAACGGCTTCGAGGTCGCCCGGAGGCTTCGGGCGGCAGGGTGCCAGACGCCGCTGGTGGCGCTCACCGGCTACGGTCAGCCGGAGGACCGCAAGCGCGCGCTGGAGTCCGGCTTCGACGAGCACAAGGTGAAGCCGCTCGACGCGGACGCGCTCAAGCGCCTGCTGGCAGACGCACACACGCTGCGCCAGCGGCCGGCCGAGGAGAAGGACGCGGTGGAGCGCGCGGGCTGAAGGTTCACGCGAGCGCCGGAGCGGCCTCGTTCTCCGCCTCGTCGCTCCGCTCCTTCCCGCGGATCTCGTCGAGCGCCTCGCGGCGGATGAGCCCCAGCTCCACCGCGTGGTGCGCCGCGTCCAGCGTGTCGCGCTCGAGCAGGAGGGGGACGTCGTGCTCTCGAACGCTGGCGGCGAGCTTGCGGACGACCTCCGCGCGGCGGTCCTTCGTCACGTCGCGGATGTAGATGGCGCGGATGCGGCCGGGGTGCTCGCGGACGATCTGCGCGTAGATCTCCGGATCCTTCTGACCGCTGTCCCCGAGCAGCACGAAGGGCATCGTGGGGTAGAGCGTCAGCAGCCTGCGGATCCGGGAGAGCTTGTCCTGGTCCAGCCCCAGGGACTGCGAGGGCGCGTTCACCCACGGCAGGTCGCGCAGGAAGAGCGGCCCTCGCGGCAGGTCGTGCGCGGCGAAGACGGCGACGAAGAGGTCGTACATGTTCCAGGGGCTGCGCGAGACGTAGAAGACCGGGTTGAAGCCGGTGCCGCTCGGCCCCTGTCGCAAGGCGCGGAGGAAGGCGCTCACCCCCGGCAGCGGGATGCGGCCGTGCGCGTCGTGGAACATCACGATGCGGACCATGCGCAGCCGGTTGGTCACCGCGCTGTGTATGACCGTGTCGTCGATGTCGGAGATGACGCCGAAGTCCGCGTGCTCGGGCGGCACCAGCACCTCGGCCCGCGCGGTCAGTCCTTCGCCGCCGGCGAGCGACTTCACCACCTCGAGCTCGACCTCGTGCCAGCCCGGGGGCAGCGGCGCGTCGAGCGGGAGCACCACCCGGAAGTAGCCCTCGCGGTCCGTCTCGAAGTCGCACCCGCGGCCGGACCAGTGGGCGCGCATCGTGGCGCAGGGGATCTCCTCCGAGCGGAAGCGCTGCAGCGTCCGCCCGAGGTTCTGCCACCAGGTGCCCGGCGTGGGGTGGTCCACCGCGCCGCTCTGCTCGAGCAGGCGGCCGGACAGGTGGAGCGCGTGCGGGGTGCCGTACCCGCGGAAGGTGAAGATGCGCAGCGGCTTGAAGCCCCTCGTCCGCCCCTTGAACTCGAGCCGGTGACGCTTCACGTCCCACGAGGCGCGCTGCACGGCGCGGCGGATGAACGTTCCCGTGGCCATCGTGGGGAAAGATGCGGAGCGCGGGCGCGTGAGGCCAGCGGGTGAGCCGCGGTCGCCTGCCCGCCCTGCGCGTCCGGCCCGGGCGGCGGGAAAGGGATGGACGCGCGCGGCAGCGTGATGAATGTAGCGGCGCATGTCCGAATCCTCTGCCGCACCCCTCGTGGGGATCATCATGGGCAGCCGCACCGACTGGGAGACCCTCGCGCCCGCGGCGGAGCTGCTGCGCGAGCTGGGCGTCCCGCACGAGGCCCGCATCGTCTCCGCGCACCGCACCCCGGACTGGATGTTCGAGTACGCGGAGAGCGCGGAGGGACGGGGCCTCGAGGTGATCATCGCGGGCGCGGGCGGGGCGGCGCACCTGCCGGGCATGGTGGCGTCCAAGACCGAGCTGCCGGTGATCGGCGTGCCGGTGCCGGTGACCGCGCTCAACGGGATGGACGCGCTGCTCTCCATCGTCCAGATGCCGAAGGGGACCCCGGTGGCGACGATGGCGGTGGGCAAGCCCGGCGCGGCCAACGCGGCCCTGTTCGCGTGCAAGGTGCTGGCGGTGAAGCGGCCGGAGCTGCGGGCGAAGCTCGGCGCGTGGAAGCAGCGGCGGCGGGACGAGGTGCTGGCAGAGGTGCTCCCGTGAAGCGCAGCCCCATCCTCCCCGGCGCGACGATCGGCATCCTCGGTGGCGGGCAGCTCGGGCGCATGACCGCGATGGCGGCGCGCTCCCTGGGCTACCACGTGGACACGCTGGATCCGGATCCGTCCTGTGCGTCGCGCTACGTGGTGGACCGCCTCATCACCGCGCCCTTCGACGATCCGAAGGCGGCCGAGGACCTCGCGCGCGGCTGCCAGGTGGTGACGCTGGAGATCGAGAAGATCTCGTTGGAGAGCCTGGACGCGGCGGCGCGTCTCGCGCCCTTGCGGCCGGGTCGCGCGGTGCTGGAGATCATCGGCGACCGGGGCGATCAGAAGGACTGGCTGGAGCGGAACGGCTTTCCGCTCGGGCCGTGGCGCAAGGCCTCGTCCGCGGAAGAACTGGAGGAGGCGGCGCGCGCGCTGGGCGGCAACCTCTTCGTGAAGACGCGCTTCGGCGGCTACGACGGCGGCGGCCAGGCGCGGGTGAAGCGGGCGGAGGAGGCGGCGGTGGCGTTCGCATCGCTGGGCAACGTGCCGGTGGTGGCGGAGCGCGCGCTGGACCTCGAGGCGGAGCTGTCGGTGCTGGTGGCGCGGTCTCCGTCCGGTGAAGTGGCCTGCTACGACCCCGCGCTGAACCACCACGAGGAGCGGATCCTCACCTGGTCCTGCCTGCCGGGACCGATGCCGCCGGAGGTGAAGAAGGAGGCTCTGGCCATCGCCGCGGAGATCGCGCGGAAGATCGGCGTGGAGGGCCTGCTGGTGGTGGAGCTCTTCCTCACCCGCGACGGGAAGCTCTACGTGAACGAGCTGGCCCCGAGGCCACACAACAGCTTCCACGCCACCGAGATCGCCTGCCTCACCTCGCAGTTCGAGCAGCACGTGCGCGCGGTGTGCGACCTGCCTTTGGGCAGCGTGGAGGTGACGCGGCCGGCGGCGATCGTGAACCTGCTCGGGGATCTGTGGGTGGACGGGAAGACGCCCGCGTTCGACCGCGCGCTGGAGATCCCCGGCGTGCGCGTGCACCTCTACGGCAAGCGCGGCGCCCGTCCGCGCCGGAAGATGGGCCACCTCTCCGCCTCGGCGCCGACTCCCGAAGAGGCGGTGAAGAAGGTCCTCGCCGCGGAGCGCGCGCTGCTCCGCGCGGTGGGCCGCGAGGGCTAGGTTCAGGTGAACAGCTTCTCGATGAGGCGGATGAGCTTCATCTTCCCGGGCCCGTACGGCGGGTAGAGCATCTTGAGGAGCGCCGGACGTCCCTGGTGGAGCACCGAGCGCTCGTGGCTCAGGGCACGGATGCCGGCCTCACCGTGGTAGCTGCCGAGCCCGCTTCCGCCCACGCCGCCGAACGGCAGGTCCGGATTCACCATGTGCAGCAGCACGTTGTTCACCAGCGTCCCGCCCGCCGTGGTCCGCGCGAGCACCGTCTCCACGTTCGCCTCGCGCTTCGAGAACACGTAGAGCGCCAGCGGCTTGCCGTAGCGTCGGGACAGCTCGCAGGCCTCGTCGAGCGTCTGGAAGGTCAGCACCGGGAGCAGCGGGCCGAACAGCTCCTCCTCCATCACCGGCGAGTCCGGGGCCACGCCGGTCAGCACGGTGGGCGCGAAGTAGCGCTCGTCTGCGTCCACCTGCCCGCCGAGCTCCACCCGCGCGCCTTGTGCCACCGTCCGGTCGAGCAACGTCTTCAGCCGCCGCAGCGCACCGTCGTCGATCAGCCGGGCGAAGTGGGGGCTCGCCTTCCGCGCCTCCTCGGTCTCGCCATACATGCGCGCCACCGCACTGCGCAGCGCCTCCACGAAGGCCGCCTGCTTCGAGGCGTGCACCAGCGCGTAGTCCGGCGCCACGCAGGTCTGCCCCGCGTTGACGAACT
>CAZCWA010000069.1:0-15322 GCA_964502265.1 uncultured Myxococcaceae bacterium
AGAGCTTCGCGGCGTGGATGAGGTTGGGCCAGATCTCGGTGTACTCGAGCACCAACAGGTCCGGCCGGATCGCGGCCACCGCGCGGCGCGTGGCCCCGGGCAGATCCCAGGGCACGTAGACCACGCCGTCGATCTGCCCGCCCAGCCTGTCCCGGCCCATCAGGTAGCCGGTGTTGGTCATGGTGGAGAGGATGACCCGGCAGCCGGGCAGGCTCGCGCGCAGCTCCGCGATCATCGGAGAGAGCGAGAGCAGGTCCCCCGCGCTCGCGCCGTGGAGCCAGATGACCTTGCCCGGCCCGGAGGGCAGCCGGCCCGTGGAGTAGAAGCCGAAGCGCTCGAAGAAGCCGCTCCGCGTCTTGCGGTGCAGCGCCAACAGGGGGAAGGCGAGCCAGAAGAGGACGTAGCTGGCGAGGACGTAGAGCAGGCGCATCCGCGTGAACCGGCGCGTCACTTAGCACAACGGATCGCCGCGCCCGGTCCTGCTTCGGCGGCTGCTCTAGTTGTCGGCAGCGACGGGCGGGTGCAGCGCGGGCTGGCCGGGTGCCTCCGCCTCCGTCGACTTCGGCTTCACGCGGACGGGCGAGGGAACGAGCCACGGCTTCCACCCGTCCTGCAGCAACATCCCGGGGACCTTCGCCCACACCTCCACCTGCACGGCGCCCGGCCCATCGAGCTTCAGCCGGCGCCCGTCGTCGAGCAGCGTGGCGGGGCCGTGGACGCGCACGTCGAGCTCGAGGTCCGTGGCCAGCGGCAGCTCGAGGGTCAGGAACCCGCCCTCCTCCGCGGTGCGGCCGGGGCCCAGCCCGTTGATCGCGAAGCCGTCCCCCGCGGCGATGGCGTGGAAGGCGCACCAGCTCTCCCCGGAGGCGATCGCCTGGACCACGCGATCCGCCGCGGCCTTCGCGTCCGACGGAAGGCCGAGCCCCTCGGGCCCGGGTGGGACGTAGGTGGCGAGCGTGCGGAACACGCTGTCGTACGAAGGGAGCCCGTGCGCGTCGTGGGCGCACAAGGCGGTGTAGGGACGCTCGGAGGCGAGGGCCAGCAGGCGCTCGTGGGCCTCGGGCTGGTGGTCCGCGAGCATCAGCAGTCCGTGCGTGGCGTTGGTGAGCCAGGCGGCGGCGGCGGGGACGAGGACGTGGGCGGGCTCGGCCTGCGCCATCCGGAGCATGGTGTCCGCCGAGTAGAGCTCCATCCCCGCGGTGCGAGGACCCGCGCTCCAGTCCCGCCAGGGGTTCTTGCGCTGCACCGGGTGCGCGAGGATGGCGAAGCCGCCCAGCTCGTCGATCACCTTCATCACGTCGCCGTCGCGCTCCTCACGCGTGATGGCCCGCGAGGTGCCGATGGCGACCACGTGCCCGTTCGGCGTGGACAGCTCGCTGCCGAAGATGAGCAGCACCCCGTCGTGGAAGCGGGGCGGATCCAGCGTCTCCGGGTTGTGGTCCGTCACGATCACGAAGTGCAGCCCCGCGGCCCGCGCGATGGAGGCGATCTCCTCCGGCGTGGCGCGGCCGTCCGACCGGACCGTGTGGACGTGCCAGGCGCCGCGCAGGGCGCTCGGCGCGGCGGCGCTGCGCACGAGCGGGTAGTCGTGCCGGAGCGCGCTCACCGCGAAGACCCCGACGTAGACGGCGACCAGCCCGAACACGACGAGGAAGAAACTGCGGACCGGCCGGCTCTGCTGCCGGCGCTGGCCTGGTCCCGGAATCGTCATCAGCGGCTTCAAGCGACAGCCTCCCAGCGCGCTCCACCCATCTGGAGCGACCACATGCGCGCGTACAGTCCGCCGCGCTCAACCAGTTCGTCGTGGGACCCACTCTCCACGACCTTCCCCTCGTGCATCACGCAGATGAGATCCGCGGCGGCGATCGTGGTCAGCCGGTGCGCGATGACCAGCGCCGTCCTCCCCTTCAGCACCTGTGACAGCGCGGCCTGGACCTCCGCCTCGCTCTCGGGATCGAGGTTGCTCGTCGCCTCGTCGAGCAGGAGCACCGGGGCATTGGCCAGCACCGCCCGGGCGAGGCACAGCCGCTGCCGCTGACCGCCGGAGAGCCGGATGCCGCGCTCGCCCAACGGTGTCTGGTAGCCCTGCGGGAGCGCCCGGATGAAGCCGTCCGCGTGGGCCACCCGCGCCGCGGCGACGAGCTCTCCTTCGGTCGCGTTCGGCCGCGCGAAGCGGAGGTTCTCCTCCACGGTGCCGGAGAACAGCAGCGCGTCCTGCGTCACCAGGGCGAACTGTCTTCGCAGGTCCGCGGCGGTCGCGCTGTCCGCCGCGACGCCGTCCACGAGGATGCCGCCCGACTGCGGACGCTCGAAGCCGAGCAGCAGCGACAAGAGCGTGCTCTTCCCCGCCCCGGACGGCCCCACCAGCGCCACCGTCTTTCCCACCGGGACCTCGAGGGTCAGTCCGTCGAGCGCGGGCCGGGACGCGCCGGGAAAGGTGAAGCGGACGTCCTCGAGGCGCAGCGCCTGGCGCAGTGGGGGCAAGGGGTGGCCGCCGCGGGAGCGATCGGCGTCCGGCAGATCGAGCAGCGCGAAGAGGCGCTCGCCCGCGGCCGCGGCCTCCAGCGCGAACTGGGTCACCCGGCCGAGGTCCTTCACCGGCTGGTACACGAGCACGATCGCCGCGAGCAACGAGACCAGCGCGTCCGGCGGGATCGCCTGCGACTTCGCCGCCCACGCGAGGATCAGCGCCAGAGCACCGGCGGCGAGGATCTCCATCACGCCCGGCACCGCCCCGCGCAGCCACGCCGCCCGCGTGAGTGCCCGGCGATGACGCCGCGCCCTGTCCGCGAAACGCGCGCGCTCCACCGCCTCGGCGTTGAAGGCCTGCACGGTGCGCATCCCCGAGAGCCCCTCGTCGACCTGCGCCGCGAGCGCGCCGAGCCCCGCCTGCCCTTCACGCGCACGCCCGAGAAAGGACTTCGTCAGCCGGGACACGGGGATGGCGGCAATGGGGATGACGATGAAGGCCGCCAACGCCACCCGCCAGTTCAGCGAGAAGGCGACGATGGCGAGCACGACGACCTGCACCGTGTCGCGCAGGTAGGACGCCACCGCGTACGTGGCCGCCGTCTCCACCGCCTGCACGTCGGCGGTGAAGCGGCTCAGCAGATCCCCTCGCTGGCGTGCGGCGCGGTCACTCGGCGAGAGGGAGAGGAACCGGGCGAGCAGCAGGCGGCGCAGGTCCGCGGAGACGCGCTGACCGTAGAGCCCCATCCAGTAGAACTGCCCGAGGTAGGCGACGCCCTTCGCCGCGGCGATGGCGATGATCAGCGCGGGGAAGATCCAGAGGACTGCTCCGGCCGCCTCGGCTTCGGCGAGGAAGGGGAACAGTTCTGCCGCCCGCCCGAGGCCTTCGGCGCCGCCGGAGAGGAGGAAGCGCAGCGCCGGTCCCATCAGCCAGGCGAAGAGGCCGGTGGCCACGCCCAGCACGAGCATCGCGGCGAACGCGCGGACGAGGAGCCCGCGGTGTGGCCTGCCCAGGGAGAGAAGACGTGGGAGCGTGCGCAACGGGGAGGCGATCAACCCGGCCACTCTACACTATGGTGCGCGGCCCCCATGCACTCTTCACCGCATCCCACCCAGGACGTCCTCGTGGTCGCTGGCGAGGCTTCAGGCGATCAACACGCCGCCCGCCTGGTCGCCGAGCTCCGCGCGCGCAGGCCCTCGCTGCGCTTCTTCGGCATGGGCGGCGGGCGGCTCGCGCAGGAGGGTGTGGAGCTGCTCTACGACGCGCACGAGATCAGCGTGATGGGCATCACCGAGGTGCTGCCGAAGATCCCGCGCATCCTCAAGGTGCTGGGCGGCCTGGTGGACGCGGCCAGGCAGCGCAAGCCGGCGCTGGCGATCCTGGTGGACGTGCCGGACTTCAACCTGCGGCTGGCGCGCAGGCTCAAGGCGCAGGGGATCCCCGTCGCCTACTACGTGAGCCCCATGCTCTGGGCGTGGCGGCCCGGGCGGGTGAAGCAGATCGCGCGGGACGTGGACCGCATGCTCTGCATCCTCCCCTTCGAGGAGGAGTGGTACCGGCAGCGGGGTGTGTCCGCGAAGTACGTGGGATCGCCCGTGCTCGATCACCTGCCGCCCACGGTGCCGGCGCACTCGCACCGGCGCGCGTTGGGGCTCGACCCGGACAAGCCGACCCTGGCGCTGTTGCCCGGCAGCCGGATGGCGGAGGTCCGCAAGCTCCTGCCGGCGATGGTCGATGCGGCGCGCACGCTGTCGGTGAAGCGGCCTGGGCTTCAGGTCGTGGTGCCGGTGGCGCCGTCCATCCCGCGCGAGGAGGTGGAGGCGCGCTTCAAGGACACGGGGCTGCGTCCGCTGTTCGTCGACGGGCGGGCGCCGGAGGCGGTGGGCGCCAGCGACGTATCGATCGTGGCGTCCGGCACCGCGACGCTGGAGGCGGGCCTGATGCAGCGGCCGCTGGTGGTCGTCTACCGGGTCTCCGCGTTGAGCTGGCTCGTGGGGCGGCTGCTGGTGAAGGTCGCCTTCGTCTCGCTGGTCAACCTCCTGGTCGGCCGCCGGGTGGTGCCGGAGCTGCTGCAGGATCAGATGCAGCCGTCGAGGATCGTGGGCGAGGTGGAGCGGCTGTGGGAGGGCGAAGGACGCGCGGAGGCCGAGGCGGGGCTGCAGGAACTGCGCGCCACGCTGGGCGAGCCCGGGGCTGCGCAGAGGGCCGCGGACGCGGTGCTCGAACTGCTCGATCAGAAGGCGGCGTGTGCTATGCCCGCCGCCCGATGAATCCGGTCCTCGTCTGCATCCCGACCTACAACGAGCGCGACAACGTCGAGGCCATCTGCACCGCGGTGATCGGCATCGAGCCCCGCGTGGACGTGCTGGTCGTGGACGACAACAGCCCGGATGGCACAGGCGAGATCGCGGACGCGCTCGCGGCGAGGGAGCCGCGGATCCGGGTGCTCCACCGCGCGAAGAAGGAGGGCCTGGGCAAGGCGTACCTCCACGCGTTCCAGTGGGCGCTCGAGCAGGGCTACACCTGGATCGTGGAGATGGACGCGGACTTCTCCCACGACCCGCGCTACCTGCCGAAGATGCTCGACGAGGCGATGTCCGGGACGGACCTCGTGCTCGGCTCGCGCTACGTCGAAGGCGGCGGCACGGTGAACTGGGGCGCGGGGCGCAAGGTGATCAGCCGGGGCGGCTCGCTCTACGCGCGGACCATCCTCGGGGTGGGCATCCAGGACCTGACCGGCGGCTTCAAGTGCTTCCACCGGCGGGTGCTGGAGGGCATCGACCTCGGGGAGGTGAAGAGCACCGGCTACGCCTTCCAGATCGAGCTCACCTACCGTGCGCTGAAGGCGGGCTTCCGCGTCCGCGAGCTGCCCATCGTCTTCGAGGACCGGCGCGTGGGGCAGTCGAAGATGAGCCGGAAGATCTTCCTCGAGGCGCTCACCATGGTGTGGAAGCTGCGCCTGACGGTCTAGGCGCAGGGGACGGGGACGCACGCCATGCCGGAAGTGCTCTCGTTCTTCGTGGTCGCGCTCTCGGCGGTCTTCTTCGTCGTCGATCCCATCGGCATGGTGCCGATCTTCCTCGCCGTCACCACCGGGTATTCGCCGGAGAAGCTCCGCCGCACCGCGCTCCGCGCCTGCGTGGTGGGCGGGTCGATGCTCCTGTTCTTCGGCCTCTTCGGCAGCGTCATCTTCACCGTCTTCGGCGTGTCGCTGGGCGCCTTCCGGGTGGCGGGCGGGCTGCTGTTGCTCATCACCGCGCTGGACATGCTCAATGCCCGGCCGGCCCGCACGCGCACCTCACCGGACGAGGCCGAGGAGGGCATGCAGAAGGACGATCCGGCGATCGTGCCGCTGGCGATCCCGCTGCTCGCAGGGCCGGGAGCGATCGCGACCGTGATGGTGCTGATGTCGCAGGGAGACGGGTCGATCAACCGGACGGTCCTGCCGGTGCTGGCGGCGGTGCTGATCACCCTGGTGGCGAGCTACTTCATCCTCCGCGGCGCGAGCCTGGTGCAGCGCGTGCTCGGACAGAGCGGCGTGGCGATCCTGGAGCGCGTGATGGGGCTCATCCTCGCGGCGATCGCCGTGCAGTTCATCTTCGACGGCGGCCGCGCCCTGCTCTTCCCCGAGGCCCGCTGAGGCCGTGACGCCTGCCTACAGCTTCCGCCACGTGGGCTGGAACGGCATCTTCGGCAGCGACGGGTCCTCCACCGCCACGATGTACTCGGCGCGCCGGTTCTTCTCCTCCGCCGTCTCATCCGGGGTGGAGACGAAGAGCGCCTGCTCGCCGAAGCCTTCGTAGAAGATGGGGATGCGCAGCCCGCGCTTGCGGAACCAGGCCCCGATGGACCGCGCGCGGTTCTGCGACAGCGTGCGGTTCGCGGCCTCCGCCCCCACCGTGTCGGTGTGGCCTGCAATGTAGAGCCTCAGGTTCGCCAGCCGCCCGTACTTCTGCACCGCCAGCGCGATGAGCCCGTACGAGGCCTCGAGCTTCTCCTCCTGATCGCGGCGCACCTCCCACTTCCCGCTGTCGAAGACGACGTCCTCGTGCGGGATGTCCACCTGCCAGGGGAAGAGCTCCACGCCGGTGTAGAAGGTCGCGTCGTCGTGGACGCGGATGCCGATCCGCATTACCCGGCCTTCGTGCGCGGGCCAGGTGATCTCGATGGGGTCGCCGGGTCCGTTCTTCGGCAGCGGAAGCTCGGCCTGGTGCGCGGTGGTGCCGTCGTCGAGCAGCACCTCGACCTCGGCCTTCACCACCGGCCGGCTGGTGCGCAGGACCACGCGGCGCCCTTCGACGTCCACGTCCTTCTTGTCCAGCGTCAGCCGCAAAGGCCCCCAGAGCTCCGCCTCGAAGTCGAGCGGCAGCGTGGCGCGCTCCCCGTTCTTGAAGACCGCGGTGAGCTGGCCCTGGTATCGGAACCTGCCCTCCGGCTGCTGGAGCGGGATGGTGCGCACGGCCCCCGGAGGACCGCCGCCCTTCTGCCGGATCGTCTTGCCGTCGCTGCGCTCGAGGACGAGCTCGAAGCCGGCGATGGGCTCGAGGATCCGCACCTCCACCGACGGCAGCCCCTTGCCGAGCTGCGCGCGTCCGTTCAGCCCCACGTCCACCGCGTCCGCATGCGCCGTGGCGGGCGCGAGGATCAGCCCGAGCACGGCCAACACCGCCGCGAGCCCGAGCCTCTCCGCGAACCTGCGGCCGCGGCCGGCGCCGCTCTTGTGCGTGCCTCTCGATCCCATCGTCGTCCGGTCCATCTGGCTCTCGCTCCTACTTCGACTCCGCCCGCGCCGCGACGGGGAGGAACACGCGGGTGATGCGGCGCCACTGCTTCGAGGCGAAGGGCAGCTCCGTGCGCGCGAGAAGATCCCGCTCGTTCGCCCAGACGGTCTCGCCCGAGAAGGGATCATGCAACTGGAACGCGCGGGTCCGCTTGGCCGGCGTGGTGACCACCTGGAGGAGGAGCACCTGCCGCCCGCTCTCGCCCGCCTTCCTTCCGAGCGACGCGGGCACCACGAACCCGCCCTCCAGCGCCCGGGCCGCGAGCTCCAGCGCCTTCTCCAGCGTCAGCTTGCCGCCGTCCACCGGCTCGTCGCGGAAGGAGAGGCCGAGCCCCGCCACCGCCGCGTCGAGCGGCGCCAGAGGCCCCGATCCGGCAGAGGCGGCCGTGCCCCGCTCCACCTTCTGCCCACCTGTGCGCGTGTACGAAGGCGCCTCTCGGCTTGCGCCCAGCTCCCGTCCACGCAGCGGGCTTCCACGCGCCAGGGACGCCTCGAACGAGGTGCTCTCGGCGGGGGTGGCGAAGAGCGCGGGGGGCGCCCGGAAGCCCGGACGGGGGCGGCCTCCTTCGGCCTCATAGGCAGGCCCGGGATCGTCCTCGAGGCGGGGCGACAGCCGGCGGCCCTGCAGCTCGAACGCGTAGAGCGGGTCCGCCTCCGCGCGCAGGCGCTGCGCCACCGTCATCTCCTCTCCGGTGCGGGTGCGGCGAACCGTGCGGGGATCCACCGTGCAGGCCGCGTAGAGCTGCGCGTCGTCCAGGGGGCGGATCTCGTCGGCGAAGGCGTGCACCTCGGCCGGCGTGTGCCGCGCCGCCACCACGCGCAGGAGCAGCTCCCGCTGCAGCGCCGAGCGGGCGTCCTGCATCAACTCCTCGAACAGGGAGCGCTCGGAGGCCCGCCACCCTTCGAGCCGCGCGTCCGACTCGGTCTGGAGGAAGTCCGCGCTGCCGGTAATGGCGCCCTCGGTCTCAACCCGGGTGCGGGTGCGTTCTCCGCCGCGCCTGGGCGGGCTCACGGCGGCCCTCCCACCACCCGCTCGGTGCCGCGGCGCAGCGCGCCCACCACCGCGCCGGTCATGGCGAGCTTGCGGAAGTGCAGTGCCAGCACGGAGACGTCCGCCTCCACCCTCATCCGCGCCGCCCACCGCACCAGCAGGCCCGCCAGGGCCGGCTGCGCGGCGAAGCGCCCGTTGGCGACCTCGCGGACCCGCCTGCTGGCCTCGACCACCCCCATGCCCGGCAACGTCCGCAGCGCGCGGGCACAGTCCTCGAGATCCGACTGCCGGACCTGGGCGTCGCGGAGCGCCTGCAGCTCCTCGAGGAGGAGCTCGCCGTTGAGCTCGCGGTGCGAGAAGGACGCGGAGGGCTGGCCGGGCGCGGGCATCGCGTCCCGAGGCTAACACGCAGGCGCTGGAGGCGGGCTTCAGCCGGTCCGCGTGCCCGTCGCGCGCGGGACGATGACGCCCAGCACGGTGATCCCGCGGCGCGCGGCCTCGGCGAGGAACGGCGGCGCCTCGAGGATCACGCTGCGCCCCGCCTCCACCGCCAGCAGCACCGCCCCCGCCTCCGCCATGACCTCCAGCGTGCGGGGCCCCACCGCCGGCAGATCGAAGCGGGTGTCCTGCCCCGGCTTCGCGAGCTTCACCACGCACGCGCCGGCGCCGCCCAGCTTGCCGCCTCGCCGGATTGCCTCGTCGGTACCTTCCAGCGCCTCGAGCGCGAGCACGTGGCCGTTGCGCACCACCACCGTCTGCCCCACGTCCGCCTTGCCCAGAAGCGTGGCCACCTCCAGGCCCAGCGCGAGGTCCGCCCGCTGCGCCGCAGACGGCTTCGGCCCCGCGAGGTGCCCTTCCGGCGCGAGCACCTCGGGCAGCAGGTCGGTGGCGGAGATGATCCGCACGCCCTCGCCCTCGAGGTAGGCGGCGATGGCGCGCAGGAGTCCGTCGTCCCGGAAGCTGCGCACCTTCGCCATCACCTGCAGCGCGCCGAGGTCCGGCCGGAACGAGGTGAACGCCGCCACCCGCCCGATCCCACCGGCGAGCACCGCCTCACGCGCCCCGTGCGCCCGGAGCCGCCGCGCGATCCGGCGGAGCTGCCCGAGCTTCACCCACTCGAGCACGTCCACGTGCTGCGAGAGGGACGGCTCCGCCTCCGCCTCGTGCGCGAGCGCGATCACGCGATGCCCCTTCGCCCGGGCGGCGTCCGCGAACAGGCGCGGCAGCACACCGTTGCCGGCGACGAGGCCGATCACCCGGCCCTCCACGTGCGGTGCGCTCACGGGGACCCGCTAGCGGGTGAGCCCGCGCTCGGACCGCGCGACGAAGTCCAGCATCACGTCGATCTCCGGGTGCCCGCCGTGCTCCGCGCGCAGCTTGGCGACGGCCTCGTTGAGCCCGAGCTTGGAGCGGAAGAGGATCTTGTACGCGTCCTTGATCCGCCGGATCTGATCCTCGGTGTACCCGTGCCGCGACAGGCCCACGGTGTTCAGCCCGGCCAGCTCCGCGCGGTCCCCCTGCGCGGTGCAGTAGGGCGGCACGTCCATGGCCACCATGGCGCCGCCGGCGATGAACGCGTGCCGGCCGATGCGGGTGAACTGGTGCACCGCCGAGAGCCCGCCGAGGATCACGTGGTCCTGCACCTCCACGTGGCCCGCCAGCGCCGCGCTGTTGGCGAGGATGCAGCCGTTGCCGATCACGCAGTCGTGCGCCACGTGGCTGTAGGCCATGAAGAGGTTGTTGTTGCCGATCGCCGTCCGCCCACCGCCGCCGGCGGTGCCCACGTGCAGGGTGGCGAACTCGCGGATGGTGTTGCCGTCGCCGAGCTCCAGCGCGGTGTCCTCGCCCGCGTACTTGAGGTCCTGCGGCGCCGCGCCCACCGAGGCGAACTGGAAGATCCTGTTCCGCTTCCCGATGGTGGTGCGGCCTTCGATCACCGCATGCGGTCCCACCGTGGTGCCCTCGCCGAGGGTCACCCGCGAGCCGATCACCGCGTAGGGGCCGATCTCGACCGAGGCGGCGATCTTCGCCTCGGGGTGCACGATGGCGGTGGGGTGGATGAGCGAGCTCATGGTGTGTTCTCTCCGGTGGGATGCGCGCGCTCAGGCGCTCTCGTTCTTGTCCACCACGGTGGCGAGGAACTCGGCCTCGGAGACCACCTGGCCGTCCACGCGAGCGGTGCCGCGGGTCTTCCACACCGCGCCCTTGTGCCGGATCACCTCCACGGTGAGCTCCAGCCGGTCGCCCGGGGTCACCGGCTTGCGGAAGCGCGCGCCGTCCACGCCCATCAGGTAGGTGACCTTCTCCTCCGGGTTCATCCCCGAGCTCTTGTACGCGAGCAGCGCGGATGCCTGCGCCAGCGCCTCCACGATCAGCACGCCCGGCATCACCGGGTGGCCGGGGAAGTGGCCCTCGAAGAAGGGTTCGTTCACCGTCACGTTCTTGTACGCGACCAGCCTCTGCTCCGGGACGATCTCCGTCACCCGGTCCACCAGCAGGAACGGATAGCGGTGCGGCAAGAGCTTCTGGATCTCCACCACGTCCATCATGGGTTCCCCTCCCCTTCGTTCTTCTTCGCTTCGCCGTGCGCGCCGGAGCCCGCCTCGAGCTGCTCCACGCGCCGGCGCAATCGCGCCAATTCCTTCACCAGCCCGGGCACCCGGCCCAGCGCGGCGGACGCCTTCAGCCACTCCCGGTGATCGAACGCGGGCGAGCCGCTGACGATGGCACCGTCCGGCACGTCGTGCGCCACACCGGACTGCGCGCCGACCTTCGCCATGTCGCCCACCCGGATGTGGCCCACCACGCCCACCTGCCCGGCGAGCACCACGCCCATCCCCACCTCCGCCGAGCCGCTGATCCCCGCCTGCGCGCAGACGATGCTCAGGGGCCCGATGCGGACGTTGTGCGCGACCTGCACCAGGTTGTCGATCTTGGTCCCGCGGCCTACCACCGTCTCGCCCACGGTCGCCCGGTCCACGCAGGAGCAGGCGCCGATCTCCACGTCGTCCTCGACCCGGACGATGCCCGCCTGCGGCACCTTGAAGTGCTCGGGAACCTCGAGGTCCAGCGCGAAGCCGAACCCGTCCGCGCCGATCACGCAGCCTGCGTGGAGGATGCAGCGCGCGCCCACCAGGCAATCCTCGCGCACCACCACGTTGGGATGGAGCAGCGATCCTTCGCCCACCTTCGCCCGCGCACCCACGTAGACGCCCGGAAAGAGCACCGCGCCGTCCGCGACCTGTGCGCCCGCCTCCACGGTGGCCCCCGCCATCACGGTGGCGCCCGTGTGGACCTTCGCTTCGGGATGCACGTGCGCGCGCGGGTGGATGCCCGGCGCGAAGGAGGGCCGCGGGTGGAAGATCGTCGAGATGCGGGCGAAGGCCAGATGCGGGTTTTCCACCCGGACAAAGGTCACCCCGTCCCGCTCGGGCACCTCGCCCGACACCAGCACCGCGGACGCACGCGTGGAGAGCGCCTGCTTGCGGTACTTCGCGCTGCCGTAGAAGGAGAGCTCGCCCGGCTTCGCGTCCTCGAGCCCGTTCACGCCGTGGATGCGCAGCGACGGGTCGCCGCCGCCCAGGATCTCGCCCCCCACCGCCGCGGCCAGCTCCGAGAGCGGCCTCCCCTCACCCGGTGCGCCCACGACCTAGTTCTTCTTGGCCGGAGCCTGGCTCTTCCCGCCGCCCTTGCCGCCGGTGGAGGTGCCCGCGGCGGGCTTCGCGCCCTTGTTCCGCGCGTTGTACAGCCGCACCAGCTCGTTGGTGAGGTCGAGGCTGGAGGGCGCGTAGACGAGTCCGGAGTCCGTCTTTTCGAACACCATGGTGATGCCTTCGCGGGCCGCGATCTCGGCGATGATCGGATCCATCTTGGCGAAGATCGCCTGCAGCTCGTTGCGCTCGGTGACCGCCATGTCCTTCTGGCCGTTCTCCCACTTCTGCGCGAGCGCGAAGAGCTTCTGCTGCAGCTCGGTCTGACGCTGCAGGCGGGTCTCCTCGCTCATGGCGGCTGCCTGCTTGTCCAGCAGCTCCTTCTCCTTGCGGAGCGCCTCCTGCTGCCGGTCGAGCTCCTTCTGCTTGTCGTCCAGCATCTTCTGGAGCTTCGCCTTGGCAGAGCGCCCCTCATCCACCTCGAGGAGCGCGCGCTGCAGGTCCACGTAGGCGGCCTTGAACTCCTGTGCCTGGGCAACCGAGGCGAAGAGCAGGCAGGCGATGGACGAGGCGAGGGTGAACGTGCGGTTCATCATGACGCGTGAAGACTCCCGGGCCGGGCAGAAATTCCGTGAAGGGCGGCGCACACTAGGGTTCACCGCCCGACAGGTCAAACCTAGAAGAAGTTGCCGATGGTGAACTCGAACAGCACCGGCTGGTCGGGGCCACCCTGCGGCGTCTCCGCACGCCGGGTGAGCGGGATGCCCCACTCGAAGCGCAGAGGGCCGATGGGCGAGAACCACCGGAAGCCGAAGCCCACCGAGTGGAAGAGCCCGAGCGGCACGCGGTCCTGCGTGTCCTGGAAGAAGCGCTCGTTGAGGCCCCAGGCGTTGCCCGCGTCGTAGAAGACCACGCCGCGGATCCCGACCTTCTCGAAGATGGGGAACTCGAGCTCGGTGTTGAGGATGAACTGCTTGTCACCGCCGATGGGGAACTCGCGGATCGCCGCGTCCGGCCGGGTCCCGGTCCCCACCCGCGCGGTGGGCGTGAGCGAGCGCAGGTAGTAGCCGCGCACGGTGTTGATCCCGCCCACGAAGTAGAGCTCGCTGATGGGCAAGGGCCGCGACGGATCGAGCTGCTGGACGTAGCCCACCGTGGCGTTGGTCTTGAACACGAACCCGAACGGGAGCTGGATGTAGCGGCGCGCGTAGGCCGTGTAGCGGGTGAAGAGGAAGGTGCCGCCGAGCTGCTCGGGCGCGTACTCCACCGAGCCGAAGATGAGCCACCCCTTGGAGGGGAAGAGCCGGTTGTCGCGGCGGTCCCACGTCCCCGACAGGCGCAGCGACGAGGTGCGGCCTGACCGGAACTGGTTGGCGAGCGGGATCTGCTCGTTGTCCCGGGTGGGCTCCACGTCCACGAACTCGAGCGTGTACGTGAGGTTCAGCATCACGTCTTCCCACAGGTGGCGCCCGAGGTTGACGTTGCCGCCGGTCGAGTTGCGGATGAACCCGAGGTAGTCCGCCTGCACCCGGTAGAGGTCGGTGGAGAAGATGTACTCGCTGTCGAGGAAGTACGGGTCGAAGAACGAGAGCTGGATGAACTGGCGCAGCGAAGACCACTGCACCGAGGCGCTCACGGCCTGCCCCCAACCGAGGAAGTTCTGCTGCTGGATCTGCCCGGTGAGGACGAAGTTCTCCACGTTGGAGAACCCGAGGCCCACCTGGAAGGTCCCGGTGGGCTTCTCCTTCACCTCCACGTTGACCACGATCCGGTCGTCCGCGCTGCCCGGCTTGTGGGTCACCTCGACCGTCTCGAAGAAGCCGAGCGCCGTCACCCGCTCCTGCGAACGGCGCAGGCCGGTGCCGTTGAAGAGATCCCCTTCGTAGACGCGGAGCTGCCGGCGGATGACCGTGTCCCGGGTCTTGGCGTTGCCGGTGATCTCGATCCGCTCGATGGTGACCTGCCGCCCCTTCTGGATGTTGAAGGTGAGGTCGACCGTCTTCTCGTCTGCGTGGATGTTGGTGATGGGATCGATGTTCGAGTAGGCGTAGCCGTCGTCGTAATAGAGGTCCGTCAGCGCGACGATGTCCCGCGACAGCTTCGACCGGTTGAAGAGCTCGCCCGCCTCGGAGGTCATCAGCGCGTGCAGGCGCTCCTTCTCCACGATGAGGTCGCCCGCGAAGTCGATCTCCCCGATGGCGTACTGCTCGCCCTCCTCCACGCGGAGGCTGATGAAGATGTCCTTCTTGTCCGCGCTGATCGTCACCACCGGGCGGTCCACCCGCACGTTGATGAAGCCGCGGTCCCAGTACACCGCCTGGAGCATCCCCAGGTCGCGCTGGAAGAGCTCCTCGCGGTAGGTGCCCTCACCGGTGATGAACGAGAGGAAGGTGGCCTCCTTGGTGGCCATCGCGTCGCGCAGCGTGTCCGCGGAGACGTTCTCGTTGCCGATGAAGCGGATCTCCCGGACCCGCACCTTCGCGTGCTCGCGGACGACGAAGACCACGTCCACCTGGTTGAAGCCCGGGACCGGGTCCAGGCGGTGGGTGACCTCGGCGAGGAAGAACCCCTTGTCCACGTACTTCTGCTGGATCTTCTGCTCGTTGCGCCGGATCGCCTCGACGTCGATCACCGCGTTGGGCTTGAGGTCCAGCGTCTCCTTGAAGTCGTCCTGCGACAGCTCGGAGAGGCCCTCGATCTTCACCTCGCGGATGGTGGGGCGCTCGCGGACGCGGACCACGTAGACCAGTCCCTGAGGCGCGCGCTGCACGAGGAGCTGCACGTCCGAGAAGTACCCGAGCCGCCACAGCGCCTGGATGTCCTCGGTGGTCTTGTCCGGATCGAAGACGTCTCCCCGCTGCTGGGTCAGCGCGCGGAGCACCGCGGCCGCCTCCACCCGCCGGTTCCCCTCCACCCGGATCTCCGCGATGCGGTCTCCCTGGGCTTCGGGCGCCTCTTCGGGGGCGATGGGGACGTCGGTTTCCTCCTCCTCAGTGGGCGGCGCGGACGGTTGAAGCTGCGCGTCCGGAGGGAGGAGCTGGAAGCGCGCGTGCGCGGGAGGCGTCGCCAGCGCGAGCGCCAGGGCGGCGATCACGTTCAGCGCCAGAAGTCTGTGGGCAGAGGGCGACGTCACGGTCGGTAAGGGCGGCGCACTGTAGGGAATGGGGGGTGAGTGCTCAACGGGAAAGACTCGCCACGTTCACGCTGGCTGCACCTGACCGTTGGCCAGTCGCAGTTGCCGGGGCATGGAGCGCGCCAGCTCCTCGTTGTGCGTCACCACCACCGCGGTGATCCCCAGGTCCCGGTTCACCGTCTCCAGGAGCTGGTGGATGCCCGCGCCGGTGGCAGGGTCGAGGTTTCCGGTCGGCTCGTCCGCCAGCAGCAGCGCCGGCTTGAGCACCAGCGCCCGGGCCAGGGCCACGCGCTGCGCC
>CAZCWA010000070.1:0-15114 GCA_964502265.1 uncultured Myxococcaceae bacterium
GATGACCCTCGTCCCGGTGGGCCACTACGAGCCCATGCTCCTGCTCTGGAACAGCCGCGACGAATTGCCCGCCGGCACCGGCAGGTCCATGACCTCGGACCTCGACGAGGCGGTCCGGCAAGGCGCCCGGATCATCCCGGCGCAGCAGGTGGACGTCTACTGACGACGGGTCGATTGCGCCGAGGCCAGGCGCCCCGAGCGGACCCTTTTCATCCAAAAGGCTCGGGGTGACAGGTCCGCAGCAACACGATCTTCGGCCGACGTCCGGACTGCGGATGAAGCGCAAGCTCCTCGCTGCTGCCGCGCTGGTAGGCCTTGTGTGCGTGGTCGGTGCGCCGTGCGGGCTCCCCTCGTTGTCAGAGTGGCGCTGCGAAGAGGCGCTCCTGGACCGCAGGTTCTCCGAAGCGCGCGATACCTGCACGGCTGCGTACGAAAGAAGTCCGAACGGGAAACTCGCGGCTTCCGTGGCAATGGCACACCTTGGGACGCGGAACGCCGAGGAAGCCTGGCGCTGGGCGAGCCTCCCCATCTCGCTCAGCACGACGCGGGGCATCCGAATTCGCGGGGCGCTTCTCTTCCAGGAAGGCAAGCTCGATCGGGCCCGGGCGGATTTCGAGAGTGCCCTGACGAGGGCCTTGAAGCACGACGAGCCGAATGAGGCCGCACGGGCGGCCCATGCACTCGCGGGGATCCATTGGGCAGAGGGCCGCTACTCCGCCGCCTTCGAGGCCGTTGAACTCAGCCGGTCTCAGGCAACGAAGGCGGAGGATGGGCCGGCGCTGGCGTTGGCCGAGCTCGCCCGCGGCGACATCTTCCGGAGCATGGGCGACGGTCAGCAGGCGGAGCAGAGTTATCGCCGCGCGATTGAAGCTTCAGCACGGTGGCCTTCGGATCAGGCATTCGCCCTGATGAAGCTCGGCATCCTCCTGTCCGATCGGGGGTCACTGGAATGGGCCCGCGCCCCGCTCGAAGAGGCGCTGCGGCTCTCTCGTGCCACGAACAACGGATGGGTTTCCAGGGCGTGTGCCGGCCACCTGGCCAGGATCCTCTTGAGGCTCGGGCACCGGGACCTCGCCGAGCCCTACCTGCAGGCTCTGGACTTCAACGCCCACGGGCTGATGACGAGGGCACTGGCCGCGGTGCTTTCGGGCCAGTTCGAGGAAGGCCGCGCCATGCTTCGTCGACTCGAAGCGGACGTGATGGACCTCGACGACCAGCTTGAGGCGGCGCTGATTCTCGCAGAGCTCGAGTTGGCGGCGGACCAGTACATCGCGGCAGAGGCAGCGCTGCTCCAGGCCATCTCCATCGTGGAGCAGCTGAGCCTCACGGAGCCGGAGCACCAGGGCTGGGTGGTGGCGCGCAGACGGCGTGCCTACGACCTGCTTTTTGCCCTCCATGCGGAGAACGGTGCGCACGAGCAGGCCTGGGCGGTCTTCGCGCGGTACTCGCAGGCGGAGTCGCTGTCCCTCGATTCAGCAACGTTCACCGACTTCGCCGAGCACCTGGCGGCGGCCGAGAAGCTTCGTGAACGCTGGCGGGAGCTGGCGCACGACGCTTCTCCTCTGACGCTGGATGATGGCAGGGAGGTGCTCGTCCTCCATGAGTCGGAAGGCCGTTTCTGGGTGGGGAGCCGTCGTGGCGGCGCCATCCGGTTTCAGGCGATAGATGCCTCCGATACGTTCAGCGAGGCCGTTCACCTTTTCGTCACCGATCCCGCGGACCGCGCTGCCGCGGAAAGAATCGGCGAGACGCTGTGGCGCGCGGCGGCGCTGGCGCCGTCGGACGAGCCGCTTTACGTCGTCTCGAGCGGGCGCCTGCGACGCCTCGCCATCCCCGCACTTCGGGTGTCCGGAGCGTTCTGGGTGTCGCACAGGCCCATCGCGCGGCTGCCTTCTTTGTCCGACTCTTCCGTGCCGATCCAGTGGCGTGAGGCTCGGCGGGTGGTTGGAGATCCGCACTCAAACCTCCGCCGATCGCGTGAGGAGGCGGAGTGGGTGGCCCGGACCGTCAGGGGGCAATTGAGTCTCGGCCACGAGGCTTCGGTGGCGACAGTACTCGAGACGCAGGGGGACGCACTCCTTCACGTCGCATCGCATGCTTCAGTTGGCCTCGAAGGAGGGAGACTCCTCCTTGCCGATGGTGAGGTCAGCGCGCTGGACGTCCTTCGGTATCGCCCGCACGCGCGTCTGGTGGTCCTCGCCTCCTGCGCGAGCAGCGTCGGGCGGGAGGCCTCCGGTTCCGACTCCCTGGCGACTGCTTTCCTCCGCGCGGGAAGCCGCGCCGTCGTCTCAACCCTTCAAAGCGTGCCGGATGAGGCCACTCAGCAGATGGTGAGGGCCTTCTACGAGCACGGCGGCCTTCATGACCCAGTCAGGGCGCTCGCCCAGGCCCAGGTCCAGCTTTCCCGCGCGATGCCGATTTCCGTCTGGGCTTCGTTCACCATCGCGGTCGATCCGCGTTATCATTGAACCATTGGACAAACGTCGTGACGAGGCGGTTGCCTCGGGGAGGGAACCATGAAGCCGATTGCCGATGTGTGCCTGCGGATCTCGAAGGACGCGAAGATGTGTGTCCGCGCGGCGGCCTGTGGAGAATCCGGAAGCTACGCGTTCCTCATCTGGAAGAGCCGGAACGGGGAGCCTCGCGTGGAGCTCGAGCGCCGTGAGGTCGAGTTGGCGCCCGGCTCGTACCGGGTCCACGTCTATCCGGATAACCCGGGGGCGGTGGACGCCAACTGGATTGCGCCCACGTTCATCGGCGCCAGCATCGAGTTGACCTTCAACACCGAGGGAGTTGCCTTCAGCGGCGGCGGATCCGGCAACCCCTGGCCGCCGACCTAGCGACCAGGGACGGTCATGACCCACGCTGGACGGGACCGGAGACTTGCCCCTAGAAGGGGCGCCCACAAGTCCCGGTCGCGCCGCGCGATTTCCGTGCGGAACGCCGTCGGCGTTGGGTCATGTCCGAGCAGAGCGTCCCGAAGACACCGCAGCGAAAGTGGCTCGGGCTCTTCGGCGCGTTGACGTTGTTGGGTCTGGCTGGTGCGGCGGGGACGCCGCGCGCCTTGGACGCCTGGGCGGAGGCGAGGTGCGAGCGGCTCACGGTGGACCGCGAGTCGTCGCCGGCGCTGGAGGCCTGCACCCTCGCGTGGGAGCGGACCGGTTCGCCGCAGGCCGCGGCCTCGTTGGCGCTGGCTCACATGCAGCTCCGCAACGTCGAGGAGGCAACGAGGTGGGCGGACCTCCCCGAGGCCCGCGAGCTTCCCCGGGCAAGGCGGGCGCGGGGCTACCTCCTCATGGTCCGCAATCTCCGCGACGAGGCGCAGGAGGAGTTCGAGCGGGCGATTCGGGATGCGCTCGTGGCGGGGGACGTGGGGGAGGCCGGACGGGCCGCCCACTACCTCGCCGGACTCCACTGGGCTTCGGGCCGGTACGCTTCGGCGTTCGAGGCCGCGGAGGAGGCGGAGGGGTTCGCGCACGAGGCGAAGGATGGCGCCACCGCGGCGCTCGCGTTGCTGGCCAAGGCAGACATCTACCGGCATCTCGGCGACGCGCCGTTGGCCGACGACGCGTTGGAGAAGGCGGTGGAGGCGTCCGAACCCTGGCCTTCGGCCCAGGCGAACGCGCTGTTCAAGCAGGGCCGGTTCCTCGTGGACCGCGGCATGCACGGACGCGCCATTGCTCCCCTGGAGCGGGCGATGGCCCTCGCCGAGAAGACGCAGAACGGCTGGGTGCTCGACTCGGTGACGAACATCCTTGCCTCTCTCCGGGCCCAGGAGGGCGATGTGGCAGGGGCGCGGGCGCTTCTCGATCGGGCCTCTCCGCAGATGCTGGCGCGCCTCGATGGCTTGCTCATGTCCGCGATGATCGCGCGCGCAGAGGGCCGCTTCGAGGACGCCATCGACAAGCACAAGCGGGCTGCAGCGGGGGCGCTTTCGCCCGGCGAAGCAATGGCCGTGAAGACGAGCCTCGGGAACGTCCACTCGGAGCGGGGCCAGGACGACGAAGCGGAGGCGGCCTGGCGGGAGGCGGTGGCGTTTGCCGAGAAGCTCTCCGCCGCCGAGCCGGTGTACCAGGGCTGGGTGGTCGCGCGGCGGCGCGAGCCGTTCGACAAGCTCTTCGTCCACCTGGTCGATCGGGGACGCCACGCGGAGGCCTGGGAGGTGCTGGTCCGCTACACGCGGGCGGAAGCGCTCTTCACGACACCGGAACACGCGAGCGGGCTGCGCGAGCGCCTCGAGGCAGCAGAGGAGTTGCGAGCGGCATGGCAGACGTCCGGGTTCGGAACCGCCACCGTCCAGACGCCGTCCAAGCTCCTCGCTCACCGGGACGTCCTGGTGGTGCACGAGGCGATGGACCGGCTGTGGGTCGGTGTGGGCGGGGCCTCGAGGGTCCACTTCAGCGAGGTGGAACGCAGCGAGGACCTCGCGCGCGCCCTGCACGACTTTCGCGGGAACGCCTCCGACGATGCCGCGGCGGGGGTGCTGGGCGAGGCGTTGTGGCGGACGGCAGGCCTCTCTGGATCCGACGAGCCGCTCTACATCGCAGCGACCGGGAGGCTTCGCGGGCTGGCGTTCAGCGCGCTCCGAACGGAGGGGAAGTTCTGGATGGAGCTTCGCCCGCTGGCGCGCCTCGCCCACCTCGATGCGGAGGCGCGCGTCGCGGAAGGCTGGTCGCCCGAGATCCGGGTGCTCGGAGATCCGGAGGAGAACCTTCCCGCGGCACGCGCGGAGGCGGAGTGGGTCGCCGGGCGCCTGGGTGTGACGGCTGCCCTGGGACCTTCGGCGGGCTGCGGGGCGCTGCTCGGCGCGCAGGGAGTGTCGGTGCTGCACCTGGCGACCCACGCGGAAGTGGGCCTTGCGGGGGCGAGGCTCCGGCTCGCGGGCTGCACCGTCTCGCCGCTGGACGTGCTTCAGCACCGGCCCCGGGCGAGGCTGGTGGTGCTGGCCTCGTGCGCGAGCACCATGGGGCGGGAGACGGCCGGTTCGGACTCGCTGGCCACCGCCTTTCTACGGGCGGGCAGCGGCGCGGTGCTGGCGACCACCCGGAGCGTCCCGGACGAGGCAGCGCAGCGGCTGGTCCGTGCCTTCTATGTCCACGGGGGACTGGAGGACCCGGTGAGGGCGCTGAGGAAGGCCCAGCTCGAACTCGGCTCCGAGCTGCCAACTTCGGTGTGGTCCGCCTTTGCGGTACTTCTACCTCCCGACTAGACTGCGAGGGCTGACACTCGACCAAGGGGGATACCGTGGCCAGCCCGAAAATCGTCTCATGCCTCACCGTCACCGCAAACGAGGCCACCTACGTGGCCGTGCCGGCAAACCCCGGCTACACGCTCTGCGCCTGGAGTGAGCAAACGGAACAACCGCAGCGGGTGGTGACCGGCAAGCGCGCCATCACCCTCGGCACCGGCAAGTGGAGGGTGGCGGTCTACGTGGGCGAGCCGGATCCGATCGAGGAGAAGGAGTTCTTCACCACCGAACCCTTCAACGAGCCTGGATTCACCTGCGAGCTGGGCCCCGGCGCGACCTTCATGCAGCCGCCGTCGTCGGAGCCCTGGCCGGTGTGAGCCGGGAGGAAACTTGGGTTCGTGAAAGCCCCCCTTCCCTCAACGAGGTGGGGCATAAGCTTCCGCCATGCTGCGAATCGCACCGCTCGGCGGGCTCGAGGAGTTCGGCCTCAACTGCATGTTGATCGAGCACGGCGAGGACCGCCTGCTCGTCGACTGCGGCGTGATGTTCCCCACCGCGGCCATGCCCGGGGTGGGGTCGGTGGTCCCGGACCTGAGCGCGGTGCTCGACGCGCCGGAGCGGCTGCGCGGCATCGTGCTCACCCACGGCCACGAGGACCACGTGGGCGCCCTGCCCTCGCTGCTCGCGCGCGCCCCCGTCCCCGTCTACGGGCTGCCGCTCACGCTCGCGATGGCCAACAACCGGCTGCAGGAGATGGGCATCCACGCCGACCTGCGGTCGATGGACGCGCGCGCGCCGCTGCGGCTCTCGGACGCCTTCTCCATCGAACTGCTGCGCATGGCGCACTCGATGCCGGACGCCGCCGGGCTGGTGCTGCGGACGCCGGACGGGATCGTGGTCCACACCGGCGACTACAAGCTCGACGACGAGCCGGTGGACGGGCACCCCACCGATCTCGAGCGGCTGGCCGAACTGTCCGAGGAGGGCGTGCTCTGCCTGCTCGCGGACTCCACCGGGTCGGAGGTCGCCAACGAGGCGCCGTCCGAGGCGGTGGTGGCGCGGAAGTTCGAGGAGCTCTTCGCGCAGACCGAGGGACGGATCATCGTCTCCATGTTCGCCTCCAACCTCCACCGGGTGCGCCACACGCTGGAATTGTGCGCGCGCACCGGCCGGAAGGTGGTGCTGATGGGCCGGAGCCTCTTGCGCAACGTGGATCTGGGGCGAAGGCTTGGGACCCTGCCTGTGCCGGACGGGCTGCTGGTCCAGGCGGACGACGCGCTCAAGCTCCCCCGGCGGCAGGTGTGCGTCATCGCCACCGGCGCGCAGGCCGAGCCGCGGGCGGCGCTCTCGATGATGTGCTCGGGTGGGCCGCACGCGCACGCGGGCGCTCCCGGTGAGGACGGCTCCGGCGCACCCTCTCCTTCCTGGGAGCCGCCGCCGTGGGCGGTGATGCGCATCGAGCCGGGGGACACGGTCATCCTCAGCGCGCGGGCGATCCCCGGCAACGAGCGCGAGGTGGGGAGCCTGCTCGACCGGCTGATCGAGAGCGGCGCGCGGGTGATCTACGGCGGCACCACGCCGGGCGTCCACGTGTCGGGGCACGCGGCGCGTCCGCAGCAGGCGCGGATGATCGAGACGGTGAAGCCGCGCCACTTCGTCCCCATCCACGGCGAGCGCCGGATGCTCCACGCGCAGGCGGCGCTGGCGCGCGGGCTGGGCATCCCGGACGCGGGTGTCTTCCTGCTGCACAACGGCGATGTGCTCGGGTTCGAGGGCGGGCGCGCCTTCCGGCAGGGGCGGCTTCCGGCCGGCCGCGTGTTCATGGACCGCTGGGGGCGGGGGACGCTCTCGCCGTCCGCCCTGGTGGAGCGCGAGAAGCTGGCGGAGCTGGGCGTGCTGGCGGCGTCGATCGTGGTCGACCGGGCGAAGCTGAAGATCGTCCACGGGCCGGCGCTGGAGGGCCGCGGCCTGTCGCGCGAGGAGCTGGCGTACCTGCCGGAGATCGCGGTGGAGGCGCGCACGGCGTTGGAGAGCGTGTCGCCGCAGATGCTGGCGGACACGGCGTTCGTGCGCGAGGAGCTCTCCCGGGTGGTGCGCCGGGCGGTGAAGCTCCGGACGGGGAAGCGGCCGGGGATCCTCCCGGTGGTGGCGTATCTCTGATCAGGTGGGCGCCGCGGGGTGTCCCTTCGCGGATCCTCTGCTAGAAGCCGCGCCATGCCTTCGTTCGACGTGGTGTCCAAGGTGGACCTCCAGGAGGTCGACAACGCCGTCAACAACGCGCGCAAGGAGCTGACGACGCGCTTCGACTTCCAGGGGACGAAGACCGAGATCCTCCTCGGCGACGACAAGTCCTCGGTGGTGCTGAAGTCGAACTCGGAGCCCAAGCTCGACGCGGCCTACGAGGTCTTCCTCAACAAGGCAGTGAAGCGGGGCCTCTCCGCGCGCGCCATCGACCGGAAGGATCCGGAGCAGATGGGCATGGGGATGGTGAAGCAGACCGTCACCATCAAGCAGGGCATCTCGCAGGAGAAGGCCAAGGAGCTGATCAAGGTCGTCAAGGACTCGAAGCTGAAGGTCCAGGCGTCGATCCAGGCGGACCAGCTCCGGGTCACGGGCAAGAACAGGGACGATCTGCAGGCGGCGATCGCGCTGCTCCGCAGCCAGCAGGACACGGTCCAGCTCGACCTGCAGTTCATCAACTTCCGGGACTGACACCGGAGAGGGCGGGAGCGCGAGATGGGCAGGTGGATTGGGACGGCTGCGTGGGCGGCGATGACGCTGGCGCTGGTGGGCGCGCCCGCCGAGGTGGTGGCGCAGCGCAGGGGTCAGGAGCGCACCTCGACCGGCGAGCCGCTGCGGCCCGCGAAGACGGTGCCCCAGCTCCAGAAGGCGCCGGCGGTGGACGGCGCGCTGAAGGACCTCAAGCCGTCCTTGACGATCTCCCCCCCGGACAAGGCGTTCAGCGCCCAGGTGGCCTGGCGGGGCGACGCGCTCTTCGTGGGCCTCGAGGTGCCGGCGGACAAGGTCCCCGAGGGCGCGGTCCAGGCGGAGTTGGCGCTGCACTTCACCGACGCGGGGGTGACCGCGGGCGGGCACGTGTGGCGGCTCGGTCCTGCGGGCGCGCTGCCGGGTGACGCGCAGGCGCGGCTGCCCGAGTTCGCGCACGCCCTGACGAAGGTGGCGGTGGACGGGGACGGCGGGCCTCTGCGGATGGAGCTGTCCATCCCCGCGCGGGCCCTGCCCCGCTTCCCCGCCCGTGAGGCGCTCATCTTCGACCTCTGCGTGAAGGTGGGCGAGTCCTCCAACTGCGAGGCCGGCACCATGAAGGGGGAAGCGCTGCGCCTCCCGGACGCGTTTCGCAGCGGGCTCAAGCTCACCCTGGATTCGCAGGTCGTGGGCATCGAGGGGCGGGAGCAGGGCTGGGTCGGCTACGCGCTCCTCCACCACCCGGTCTGGATCCAGGCGGACGCGCCGCTGACCGTGCAGTCGCTGCGAAGCTTCGTCGCGCGCGAGGAGAAGCTGGTGGACGCGAAGGAGGCCGGCATCAACCTCCCGGACGAGCTGTTGCTGCCCGGCGACGGGCGCGTGTTCAGCGTGCTCACCGGAAAGAACCCCTACGTGAAGGCGGGCGAGTGCGACGGTGACAGCGAGCTGCGGTTCGGGCTCTACCTGGTGAAGGACCGGGCAGCGAGCAAGGTGCTCGAGTGGCCGGCCGCCACCTGTGCGTTGGGACGCGCGGTGGCCTTCGAGCTGTCAGAGGACGGCGAGCTCGGCATCGGGTACACCAACGGCGCGCAGGTCTCGTTCCAGTGGTTCAAGGACCACTTCGAGCGGACGGAGATCGGCGCGCGGCACCAGCCTTAGCCGGGCAGGAACAACTCAGGAGTCAATGGTTTGAGCGCAGCGAACGCAGTCGAGAAGAAGTCCCTCTACATGATGACCCTCGGCTGCCCGAAGAACCGGGTGGACTCGGAGGTGATGCTCGGGACGCTCGGCACGCGCGGGTACGAGCTGGTCCAGGAGCCGCAGGACGCGGAGGTGATCGTCGTCAACACCTGCGCGTTCATCGGCCCCGCGAAGCAGGAGTCGATCGACACCATCCTCGAGATGGCCCAGTTCAAGAAGGACGGGCGGTGCGGGACGCTGGTGGTCACCGGCTGCCTCTCGCAGCGCTACGGCCAGGAGCTGGCGGCGGAGATGCCGGAGGTGGATCACTTCCTCGGCACCTCCGCGTACATCCAGATCGGTGACCTGCTCTCCGCCGAGGCGGCGCCCCGGCAGGTGATCCCGGATCCGGACTACATCCACGACGCGCAGACGCCGAAGGTGAACTCCTCCGCGTCCCACACGGCGTATCTGAAGATCTCCGAGGGCTGCGACAACAAGTGCGCCTTCTGCATCATCCCCAAGCTGCGCGGCGCCCAGCGGTCGCGGACGATCGAGGACATCGTCGCCGAAGGGCAGAAGCTCGCGCGCGAGGGCGTGGTGGAGCTGAACCTGGTGGCCCAGGACCTCACCGCCTTCGGGCACGACCTGCCGGGCAAGCCGAAGCTGCACGACCTGCTCAAGGCGCTGTGCCGCGACGTGGACGTGCGCTGGATCCGGCTGCACTACGCCTACCCGCGCGTGTTCCCGGACGAGCTCATCGAGGTGATGGCCCAGGAGCCGAAGATCGCCAAGTACCTCGACATGCCGCTGCAGCACGCGTCGGACAAGCTGCTCAAGAGCATGAAGCGCGGGCGGGACTCGGCGTTCCTCGAGAAGCTGCTGACGAAGATCCGCGAGCGTGTGCCCGGGCTGACCTTCCGCACCTCGATGATCGTGGGCCTCCCCGGCGAGACCGAGGAGGACTTCCAGATGTTGAAGGACTTCGTGGTCAAGCACCGCTTCGAGCGGCTGGGCGTGTTCCAGTACTCCGACGAGGAGGGCACCGCCGCGTACGACATGGAGGGCAAGCTCCCGCCCGAGCTGATCGAGCGTCGGTGGCGGGAGATCATGGCCATCCAGAAGCGCATCAGCCGCGAGCAGAACAGGAAGCTCGTGGGCAAGCGCCTCGAGGTGCTGGTGGAGGGCCGCTCCGAGGAGAGCGAGCACCTGCTGGTGGGCCGCCACCAGGGCCAGGCGCCGGACATCGACGGGGTCGTCTACATCAACGACGGCATGGCGTATCCGGGCGAGCTGGTGACGGTGGAGATCACCCAGGCGCACCACTACGACCTCATCGGCAAGGTGGTCGAGCGCGCGGATCCGAAGGCGCACGTGCACGCTCCGCCCGCCCCCCAGACGAGCGTGAGGTTGCCTGTGATCACCGCTCCGCGATAGTTCTGCACTGCACGTCGCCGCGGGGGGCGGCGCGCTCACGCAGGGAGCACCTCTTTGGCGAACGCGGTGGAGCGGATCGATCAGGTTTTCGGAGAGTGGCTGGTCGCTCCGCTCGCGAAGTTGCTCTTCTTCGACCTGGCCTTTTGGGACGACACCCTCACCATCCCGGTGGTGGTCATCTGGCTGGTGCTGGGCGCGGTGTTCTTCACGCTGCGGATGAACTTCGTCAACCTGCGCGCCTTCAAGCACGCGATCGACGTCACCCGCGGCAAGTACGACGACCCCAACGCGCCCGGTGAGGTCAGCCACTTCCAGGCGCTCGCCTCCGCGCTCAGCGCCACCGTGGGCCTCGGCAACATCGCCGGCGTGGCGATCGCCGTGTCCAAGGGCGGCCCGGGCGCCACCTTCTGGATGATCGTCGCCGGCTTCCTCGGGATGAGCACCAAGTTCACCGAGTGCACCCTGGGCCAGAAGTACCGCAAGGTGCGCAAGGACGGCACGGTGATGGGCGGGGCGATGTACTACCTGTCCGAGGGCCTCGCCGGCTTCAAGTTCCCCCGCGTGGGCAAGGCGCTGGCGGTGCTCTTCGCGGCCTTGTGCATCGGCGGGTCCTTCGGGGGCGGCAACAGCTTCCAGGTGAGCCAGTCCCTGTCGGCCGTCAGCGCGGTGATCCCGGGCCTGGGCGAGGTGCCGTGGGTCTACGGGCTGGTGATGACGGTGCTGACCGGGGTGGTGATCTTCGGCGGCATCAAGCGCATCGCGGCGGCGGCCTCGGCGATCGTCCCGGTGATGGCGGTGGTCTACGTGGGCGCCTGCCTGTTCATCATCTTCGGCCGCGTCGAGCAGGTCCCGGCGGCCTTCGCGACCATCATCAACGGCGCATTCAACGCGGATGCGGTGATCGGCGGGGCGATCGGCGTGCTGATCATCGGCTTCACCCGTGCGGCGTTCTCCAACGAGGCCGGCGTGGGATCCGCGCCCATCGCCCACGCGGCGGCGAAGACGCCCTACCCGGTCCGCGAAGGCATCGTGGCGCTGCTCGAGCCGTTCATCGACACGATCGTCATCTGCACCATGACCGCGCTGGTGATCGTCATCACCGGGTCCTACGCGAACCCGGCCTACGCGGGCTTCATCTCGGCGAACCAGGGCGCGGCGCTGACCTCGGCGGCGATGTCGGAGGTGATCCCCTGGTTCCCCTGGGTGCTCGCGCTCGCGGTCTTCCTCTTCGCCTACAGCACGATGATCTCCTGGTCGTACTACGGCGAGCGCTGCTTCGTGTGGCTCTTCGGGGACCGCGCCTCGAACGTCTACAAGGGGCTCTTCCTCGTCTTCGTGTTCCTCGGCTCGGTGGTCAGCGCGACCAACATCCTCGACTTCAGCGACCTGATGATCCTCGCCATGGCGTTCCCCAACATGATCGGCATCTCGCTGCTCTCCGGGCAGGTGAAGCGCGAGTTCGACGACTACTGGGCCCGGCTGAAGTCCGGCGAGATCCGGCCGGTGATGGCACAAACGGTCGAGCCGAAGTCCACCAGGATGTAGAAGGGCTCCATGGTTTCGCGTGACAAGTTGACCGAGGTGGAGCTGGCGGCGTTCCTTCGCTCGCACTCCGAATGGCGCGTCGAGGACGGGGTCCTCATGCGGGAGTACGAGCTGGACTCCTTCGCCGAGTCGCTGGCGTGGGTGAACGCGGTGGGCGCCCTCGCGGAGCAGGAGGACCACCACCCGGACATCGACATCCGCTACGACCGGGTGACGCTGGCGCTGTTCACGCACGACAAGGACGCGCTCACCCGCGCGGACGCGGCGCTCGCGGCCGAGCTCGACGCGCTCTGGGACGACCGCTCCCAGGCGTAGTCACAGCGCCCTTCTCCGGGACCCGGGCCTGCGTACGAGCGCGGCCCGGGTCTCTTGCTCATCCGCATTCCCTACACGTGGCTGCTGCGCAGATCGTCCGGGTTGCCGGTCCAGCTCAGCTTCTTCGCCAGCTCGCCGCTCTGCTCCAGCTTCTGCAGGTCGTCGTAGCCGCCGATGTGCTCGTCGCCGATGAAGATCTGCGGCGTGGTCTGCTGGCCGGAGCGCTCGATCATCTCGCGGCGCAGGTCCTCGGCGTAGGTGATGTCCTTCTCGTGGAACAGCGCGCCGTTGGCCATCAAGAGCTGGCGTGCGCGCGCGGCGTACTTGCAGCCCTCCTCCACGTAGATCAGCACGGGCTTCATCGCGTCCCTCCCCTCTCCCTCGTTCGAGTCTTCGCTCAAGGGTAGGTGCGGGCGGCGAGATTGGCAGGCGGGCATCTCGACGCAGGCAGGCAGGCGGGCGCGCGCTCGGCCCGTGTGCGGAGAGGCGGCGGTCGAGGAGGATTTCTGATCTAGTCGCCCCATGCGCATCGCGGTGATCGGCGGAGGCCCTGCGGGGCTGTACTTCAGCATCCTGATGAAGAAGCGGGATCCCTCGCACGAGATCACCGTGTGGGAGAAGAACCCGGCGGACCAGACCTTCGGCTGGGGCGTGGTCTTCTCCGACGAGACGCTGGGCAATCTCCTCGAGGCGGACGGTCCCACCCACGAGGCGATCACCCGCGCCTTCGCGCACTGGGAGAGCATCGACACGCACCTGCGCGGGCAGGTGTTCCGCTCCAGCGGCCACGGCTTCAGCGGCATCTCGCGGATGGCGTTCCTGCGCATCCTCCAGGACCGGGCGCGCGCGCTCGGGGTGACGGTGCGCTACGGGGAGGAGCTGAAGGACGTCGACGCGCTTCGGGCGCAGCACGACCTGGTGGTGGGCGCGGACGGGGTGCGCAGCGGCGTGCGCCAGCGCTACGAGGACGTGTTCGGGCCGGACCTCGACTTCCGCAAGTGCCGCTACATCTGGCTGGGGACGAACAAGGTCTTCGACGCGTTCACCTTCCTCTTCGAGGAGACGCCGCACGGCCTCTTCCAGGTGCACGCCTACCGCTTCGACGAGACGGCCAGCACCTTCATCGTCGAGTGCGACGAGGAGACCTGGCGCCGCGCGGGCCTCGACGTGAAGAGCCCCGAGGAGGGCGCGAAGTACCTCGAGGGCGTGTTCGCGAAGTATCTCGACGGGCATCCGCTGCTGCTCAACCGGAGCACGTGGATCAACTTCGTCACCGTGCGCAACCGCACCTGGCACACCGGCAACGTGGTGCTGCTCGGGGACGCGGCGCACACCGCGCACTTCTCCATCGGCTCGGGGACGAAGCTGGCGCTGGAGGACGCCATCTCGCTGGCGGACGCGATGGGCCGGCACCCGCGCGATGTGCCGGCGGCGCTGGCAGCGTACGAGGAGGATCGCCGCGGCATGGTCGAGCGCACGCAGAAGGCGGCGCAGGACTCGCTGCTCTGGTTCGAGGGCACGAAGCGCTACTGGAAGCTCCCCGCGCTGCAGCTCACCTTCAGCCTGATGACGCGCTCCAAGCGCATCGGCTACGAGAACCTCCGGGTGCGCGATCCCTCATTCACCGACGAGGTGACCCGATGGTTCGCAGAGGCAGCGGAGGAGGCGCTGGGCCCGGACGCGCGCCGCGCGCTGCACGAAGGTCCCTGGTCCAACCCCACGAAGCCGCACGCCCCGCCGCCGCCCATGTTCACGCCGTTCCGGCTGCGGGATCTCGTCCTTCACAACCGCGTGGTCGTCTCGCCGATGGCGATGTACTCGGCGAAGGAGGGCGTGCCGGGAGACTTCCACCTCGTGCACCTCGGGAGCCTCGCGCTGGGCGGCGCGGCGCTGCTGGTGACCGAGATGACCTGTGTCAGCGCCGAGGGCCGAATCACCCCCGGCTGCGCGGGCCTCTACACGGAGGAGCACACGCAGGCGTGGCGCCGGATCGTGGACTTCGTGCACCAGCAGTCGCCGGCGAGGCTGTGCCTGCAGCTCGGGCACGCGGGCCGCAAGGGTTCGACCCGCGTGGGCTGGGAGGGCTACGACGTGCCGGTGGACGAGGGCGGCTGGGACGTCGTCTCCGCTTCCCCCATTCCGTGGTCGCCCGCCAACCCCACGCCGCGCGAGGCCACGGTCGAGGACATGGCCCGGGTGAAGGCGGACTACGTGCGCGCTGCGATGGAGGCGGAGAAGTGCGGCTTCGACATGCTCGAGCTGCACATGGCGCACGGGTACCTGCTGGCGAGCTTCCTCTCGCCGCTGACCAACCGGCGGAACGACGTGTACGGCGGCGACGTGCACGGCCGGCTGCGCTTCCCCCTCGAGGTGTTCGACGCGGTGCGCGCGGTGTGGCCCCGCGAGAAGCCCATGAGCGTGCGCATCTCCGCCAGTGACTGGGCCGAGGGCGGCACCAGCGAGCAGGACGCGGTGGCGATCGGCCGCGCGTTCCGGGAGCACGGCTGCGACATCCTCCACGTGTCGACGGGACAGACGGTGGCACACCAGGCGCCGGTGTACGGGCGCATGTGGCAGACGCGCTTCGCCGACCTCATCCGGCTGGAGGCGGGGATCCCCACCATCGCGGTGGGCAACATCGTCAGCGCAGACCAGGTGAACACCATCGTGGCCTCGGGACGCGCGGACCTGTGCGCGCTGGCCAGGCCGCACCTGCTCAACCCACACTGGACGCTGGCCGCCGC
>CAZCWA010000071.1:0-15096 GCA_964502265.1 uncultured Myxococcaceae bacterium
TTCGGACGATCTGGATCTCCCGCCGCGAGCGCGCGCTGTCCGCCGCGATGCCGGCGCCGGATCTCGTTGCGCCGGATCTCCCCGGCCTCGCCGAGCGACTCGCGCGCCACGGTCCACCGGTGGCGGACGGCGCGCACGTGGCCTGACTTCTACCCTTCCTTCAGCCCGTAGAGCCCGTGGGCGCGGGCGTACTCGAGCACCGCCCGCGGCACGAGTTCGGAGGGCAGCTCGCCTCGCGAGAGCCGCTCGCGGATCCCGGTGGAGGAGACCTCGGCCAAAGGCGGCCCCACCGCCCGCGCCTGCGGATGTCCCGCGCGGTGGAGCACCAGCACCTGCACCATCTGCTCGATGCGGTGGAAGTCCTTCCACATCGGAAGCTCGGGGATGATGTCCGAGCCGATCACCAGCATGAACGCGCAGTCGGGTTCACGTGAGATGAGGTGCGTCAACGTGTCGACCGTGCGGCCCTCGCCGGGCACCTCGCGCTCCACCTCGGTGACCCGCAACCAGCCGGAGGCATCGCGGCACATCGCCTCGCACATCGCCACCCGGTGCTCGAACGTCGTCAGCGACTTTCCGAACGCGTGACGAAAGGCGGGCATCAGCCACACCTCGTCCACCGGCTGCGTGGCCCGGACGTAGTGCGCGGCCATCAGGTGGCCCACGTGCGGCGGGTTGAACGAGCCTCCGAGCAGCGCCACGCGTCTCACGTCAACCTTCGCCGTAGAGGAGGAACGGCTCCCGCTCGAGCATGAACTGCAGGCGCTCCGCCTCGAAACCTTCGAAGAGCCGGTCGAACGGCCAGCCCTCATCGATGCCGCGGCGGACCTGATCCGTGCCGCAGAGCAGGTCGAAGGCCGGGATGTCCTCCACGAACTCGTAGGCGTCCGCGCGCCAGGCGAACTGCTGGGGCCAGAGCTGCCGGAGCGCATGGAAGATCGCCACGCCGGTGCGCAAGGGCAGGTAGGCGTCCGGGTCCGTCACGTGGATGAAGGCGCCGTTGCACGACTGACCGGTGTACTTGTCGAAGGTGGGCGTGAACCCGCAGGCGCGGAAGGTCACGCCGGGCAGCGCCAGGGACTCGAGCTCGCGGATGAGCCTGTCGCTGTTCACCCACGGCGCGCCGAACTGCTCGAAAGGCCGGGTGGTGCCGCGCCCCTCGCTCACGTTCGTCCCCTCGCCGAGGCACATGCCCGGGTACACCAGCGCGGTGTCCGGCGTAGGCATGTTCGGCGACGGCGGGATGAAGTGCAGCCCGGTGTCGTTCCAGCGCTGATCGCGCGTGAGGCCCTCGCAAGGGATCACCGTCAGGTCGCAGGCGAAGCCGGTGGTCTCCGCGTCGCGCGCGTTGAACAGGCGCGCCAGCTCTCCCGCGGTCATGCCGTGCCGGTTGGGCAACGAGTAGAGCCCCACGAACGAGCGGAACCTCTCAGCGATCGCATTGCCCTCCACGTGCGCGCCGCCCAGCGGGTTCGGCCGGTCGAGCACGTAGACGGGGACCTTCGCCTTCGCCGCCACGCGCATGCACAGCGCCATCGTGTAGACGTAGGTGTAGTACCGGCTGCCCACGTCCTGGATGTCGAACACCAGCGCGTCCAATCCCTCCAGCCACTCCGCGCGCGGCGAGAGCGACTCGAAGGTGGACCCGTAGAGGCTGTGCACCGGCACGCCCGTCTTCGCATCGCGCGGCTCGTCGTCCACCGCGACCATGTACTGCGCCTCGCCGCGGATGCCGTGCTCGGGACCGAAGAGCGCCGCCAGGGTCACGCCCTCCGCCTCCGAGAGCAGATCCGCGAGGTGACGGAACCGCGCGTCCACGCTGGTGGGATTCACGATCGCCCCCACCCGCTTGCCCCGCAGCGCGCGGAAGCCCTCCGCCGCCCAGACATCCAGTCCCGTCCTCACCTTCGCCGTCATCTACCCCTTCCCTTCCCCTTCTTCGTTGCCGCCGGCACGAGCGTGAACTCGAACACCGGCTCGCGCCGCTGGGCGGGATAGACCGCCTCCTTCAGCGCGAAGTACGCATGCGCGGCGAGCAGCGGATCGCCCACCGTGTCCTTCACCACGTCGACCGAACGCACCGCCCCGGTATCGTCCAGACGCACCCGCACCGCCAGCTCACCCGCCAGCGCCGGCGCCTCCCCCAGGCGGTGCCGGTAGAACGCGTCGAGCCCCTTCGACACCTGCGCGTGGATCCGCTCCACCGTCCCCTGCGCGGGGGACGAAGGCAGCGCGAGCTTCGCGGAGAGCAGCTCTACCTCGCGGCGCGCCTCCTCGATGGCATCCGCCTCCGCGCCGTCCTCGCTCCCGGTCAAGGACGCGGCCTTTCGGAAAGACTCGAGGGCGTCGCGCACGAGGTCCCGCTCCGACTGGAGCCGCGCGAGGCGGAGGAGGAGCCGTGGACTTTGGCCGCCCGTGCGCTCGATCGCCTCGAGCAGGTGTCCCTCCGCCTGCGTTCCATCGCCCCGCGCGTGCGCCAGCTCCGAGAGCCGAATCGGGTGTGCGGGGTTGGACCGCTCGAGGCGCGCGAGCTGCTCCACCGAACGGCGCTCTCCCTCGGCGTCGGCGAGCTCCCGGTGGATCGCCGCGAGCTGGCGATGGATCTCGACGGTCACCAGCCCGAGCCTCAGCGCACGTTCGAGCTCTTCGACCGCCTCACGCTTCTGACCTGCGCGAAGACGAAGCTCGCCCAGGTCGCGCCGCGCCTCCGCATCCCGGGGCGAGAGCGCCACCAGCCGCGCGGTCCACTCCACGGCCTCCGGAAGCGCGCCCGCCTCGCGGGAGAGCCCCGCCAGTTCACGCAGCGCCTCCGGCTGTTCGGCCCACTTCTCCACCGATCGCACGAGCTGCGCGCGCCCCTCCTCCTTCTTTCCCAGCGCCAGCAGCGAGAGCCCGAGCCCGGTCAGCGCGTCCGGATCGTCGGGCGCGGTGGTGAGCACGGTGCGGTAGAGCGCCGCCGCGTCCGCGTGACGTCCCGTGAGCCGCGCCGCGTCCGCGAGCCCCGTCTGCGCCGGATGGAACGAGGGGTTCGACTTCAGCGCGAGCTGGAACTCGGCCTCCGCCTGGTCGTACAGCTTCCAGCGCAGATAGACGCGCCCCATGCCCAGGCGGGCCCAACCGTTCTCCGGATGAATCGTCGCTACGCCCCGAAGCGCGTTCCACGCCTCGTCGGACGGCATGTCGCACCAGGCGATGAGCACCCGGAGCATCACGTCGCGTGGACGGGCCTTCGCCTCCTCCTTGAGACGAACGCGGAGCAGGTCCGCCTCGCCGCGCAGCACCGCGGTCTCGACCTCGCGGATCCGCACGTGGGCGCTCTGCATCGCCGCATCCGCCAGCACAGGCAACGCCACGCAGACCAGACCCACCGAGAGGAGCCGCGCCACCCGCGAGGTTCGCACCATAGGCGCTCGATGCTACCCCAGCCGCTCGAGCGCCCGAACGGCTGCTTCCTTTGAGTTGCAGCCGAAGATGCCTCGCAGCAGCGCCCGGTTTCGCTCCTGTGGATCGCCCGGGCCACCCTTCTCCGACAGCCGCTCGAGGGGCCGGCGCACCCGCTTCGCGACGTTCGCGTCCTCCGCACCGAGCTGCCCGAGCCCGCGCGCTGCCTCGCTGCGGACGTCGCACTTCGCGTGCTCGAGCAGCTCCACCAGCGCGTCGAGCGCGTCCTCCGAGCCGGCGCTGGCCGCCTCCGTGAACCTCCGCGCGGCTTCCTCTCCCCGACCGACGGCGATCGTGAGCTGGCCTCGACGGAAGGCCCGCTCCGGCTCGTCCTTCACCTGCGCGATGAGGGCCTCCGCCTCCCGGATCCGCTGCGGTCGCTCCTGCGCCGAGGCGTCTCGCGCGGCGTCGATGGCCCGCTCGATCCGCGAGGAGCCGAAGAGCGCCACCAGTGCCGCCAGCACGAGTCCTGCTGCCAGCACACCCAGCACCACGCCCGGCCGCACCCGGCGTCCCCGGATGGCCTGCGAAATCGCCTGCGCCGCGCCGCTGCTCTCCGGCAGTCGCGAGAGCCCCATGTTCCCGAAGGGCGGCTGCGCACCGTCGAGCGCCTCCGCCTCCGAAGTAGAAGGCGCCGGCTGCACCCGGTACGGCGCGTGCGGCACACGGAAGACCCTGATCCTCCCCGGGATCCCCTTGAGCTCGAAGTGGCCGACCTCCTCCGCCGGCACCTCGGCCTTGTTCATCGAGAGGTGGACCGCCTCGGTGAAGTAGACCTCGCCCGGTTCGGTGATCGCCTCCACCCGCGCGGCGATGTTCACCGGCTCGCCGAAGACGTCGCCGCTCTCCACGCGGACCTCGCCCACGTTCACCGCCACGCGGACGTGGAGCTGCTCCGCCTCTTCGATGCCGCGGTTGTGCATCCACAACCGATCCTGGATCGCCACGCCTGCGAGCACCGCCTGGGTGGGGCTCTCGAAGGTGACGAGGAACGCGTCGCCGATCGACTTGACGATGCGGCCGCCGAAGCCCGCGAAGATGGGCCGGAGCAGCGCGTCGTGCGTCGCGAGCAGGCGCTGGTTCTCCTCGCGCGTCTGCCGGCTGGTGCGCTCGGTGAAGCCCTGGATGTCGGTGAAGACGATGGCGAGGTTCGCGCTCTTCATGAGGCTATCGGCGGGACGGTTTCAGCGGCCGATGCTGCTTCTTCGGCGCGGGCCCGTCGAGCACCGACCGAAGCCGCTTCGCCTTCTCCGCCTGTCCCGTCTGCTCGTACAACGCGAGCAGCCGGCGCGCAGCCGCAGTGGACCGCTTCTCGCCCTCCCACAGCGCGCGGAGGAGCTGCTCCGCCTCGTCGAAGCGTCCCTGCTGCTCCAGCACCGACGCGAGCTGCAGCCTCGGCTGGAGCGCGTCCGGCTGGTTCTCGGAGAGGATGCGGTACTCCCGCTCGGCGCCCTCGAGATCCCGCCGTGCGTAGAGCAAGCCCGCGAGCCTCAGCCTCGCCTCGTCGTACGACGGCCGGTACACCAGCGCCTTCCGGTAGCTGTCCAGCGCGCGGTCGTCGCGGCCCTGCTCCTCGCGCAGCAGTCCCATCAGGAAGTGGGCGCGGGGATTCTCCGGGGCCAGCGACTGCGCGGTGAGCAGATCCGCCTCCGCGCGCTGAAGGTCCTGGCCCAGTTGCAGCCGCAGCCGCGCCGCATCGAGCCTCGGCAGCTCCCAGCCCGGCTGCTCCCTCACACGTGCATCCGCGGCCGCGAGCGCTTCCGTGAGGTTCCCGTCCGCCCCGGCGCCGGCACACAACGACACGGTCACGAGCACCCATCCGGCCACACCCATGCGATGGGGATAACAGGTGGCGCCTCGAACGCTCAACCGCCTTGACCTGCGCGCGCGCGCAAGTTGAAACGGCTCTGCTTGATTGCCACGGACAAGACCCTTCGCGACCTCGGCTTCGAGGCCATCCTCGCGGCGCTGTCTCAACGCTGCCGCACCGACGTCGGCCGGGCCCGCGCGCTCGCCCGCCCCTTCCTCGAGAGTGCGGAAGAGGTGCACGCCGCGCTCGCACTGGTGAGCGAGGCCCGCGCGCTCTCCGAGCAGCAGGTCTCCCTGCCCCTCTCCAACGTCGTCGACGTTCGCAACAGCTGCGACCGCGCCACCAAGGGCGGGATGCTCGAGCCGCGGGAGCTGCTCGCGGTGTCGCAGGTGCTGCTCGCCTGTGAGCGCATCCGCGAGGCGCTGGAGGAGCGCGAACACCTGGCGCCGGGCCTGGCGGTGATCGCGCGCCGGTTGCCGCTGATGGTGCCGCTCGCGTCCCGCATCGAGGCGTGCTTCGAACCCTCCGGAGAGCTCTCGGATCGCGCCAGCCCCGCGCTGCGCGAGGCCCGGGATCGGGTGCGCGGGCTGCACGGGACGATCAAGACCCGGCTCGACCGGATGCTCCACGACGAGAAGTTCGTGGTGAACCTGCGCGAGAGCTACTTCTCCGTCCGCAACGACCGCTACGTGGTGCCGGTGAACGCGCAGCACCGCGGGGAGGTGCCCGGCATCGTCCACAACGCGAGCCAGACCGGACAGACGCTCTTCGTCGAGCCGGAGGTGCTGATCGGGCTCGGGAACGACCTCGCCATCGCGCAGTCGCTGGTGAACGAGGAGGAGCGGCGGATCCTCCTCGAGCTGTCGGATCGGGTCGGCCGTGAAGCGGATCGGATCGTGGAGGGCGTGCTGGCGGCGGCGGAGCTCGACGAGGCTGAAGCCTGCGCGCTGCTCGCGAACGAGCTCGGCTGCGAGGTGCCCCAGGTGGAGCCCGCGGACGGTGCGCTGGAGCTGCTCAGCGTGCGGCACCCCCTGCTGGTGCTCGGCGGTGCGCGGGTGGTGGCGAACGACGTGCGGCTCGCCGGCGAGCTGCGGGCGCTGGTGGTGTCGGGGCCGAACGCAGGCGGCAAGACCGTCACCCTCACCACCGTGGGCCTGTGCACGATGATGCTGCGCAGCGGGCTTCCCATCCCCGCGCATGCCGGCTCGAAGCTGCCCCTGTACGGCGCCGTCCACACGGCGATCGGGGACGATCAGGATCTGGACAAGGGCCTGTCCACCTTCAGCGCGCACGTGGTGCAGCTCCGGGACATCCAGGCACAGGTCGGCCGCGGGTCGCTGGTGCTGATCGACGAGATCGCCGCCGACACCGATCCCCGGGAGGGCGCGGCGATCGCGATCGCGGTGCTGGAGAACCTCATCGAGCGCGGCGCCACCGTGCTGGTGACCACGCACCTCGAGGAGGTGAAGGCGCTCGCGCACATGGACGCGCGGTTCCAGAACGCGCGGGTGGGCTTCGACGCCGGGAAGATGGCGCCCACCTACCGGCTGCAGCTCGGCCAGTCCGGCGCGTCGTCGGCGATCGACATCGCGAAGCGGATGGGCCTGCCGGAGTCCATTTGCGATCGCGCACGGGAACTCTCGGTGAGCGCGGGCGGACCTTTGGCCAAGGCACTGGCGGCGGCGGAGGACGCGCGGCGGAAGCTCGCCGAGGAGCTCGATCGCGCACGCGAAGCGGCAGCGGCGGCAGAGCGCGATCGGGCCGCCGCCGAAGAGGCGCGGAAGGCGGCGGAGCAGAAGCGCCTTCAGGACGAGCTGCAGCACAACGAGGCCCTGAAGAAGGCCTACGACGAGGCGCTGAAGGAGGCGCGCGAGGTCGTCGATCAGCTCCGGACCGCGGAGAAGGCCGCAGATGCCGCTCGCCGGGAGAAGGAGCTGGCCGATCGCGCCGCCGAAGCGGCAAAGCGTGCCGCCGAAGCGAAGGCGCGCCTGACGCCGGAGGCCGCACCCGAGAAGGCGGGCGAGCTGCGCGTGGGCGGCACCGCGCGGCACACCGGGCTGAACCAGAAGGTGGAGATCCTCTCGCTGAGCGACGGCGAAGCCGTGGTGAGCGCCGGCCTGATGAAGCTGCGCGCGAAGGTTGGGGACCTCGTGCCGCTCGCGGCCGCGCCCGCGAAGGGCCCGGCACGTTTCCCCGGGGAGGCCTCATCGAAGGAGAAGCAGCTCGAGCGCGCCAGCCGCGCCGCCGCCGCGCCCTTGAAGGGAGGCTCCGGCCGCCTGGACCTGCGCGGGATGCGGGCCGAGGAAGCCATCGGCACCGTGGAGCAGTTCCTCGACCGCGCCATGACCAGCGGCGACGAGACCGTCTCCATCCTCCACGGCCACGGCACCGGCGCGCTCAAGGTCGCCGTCCGGGAGTACCTCGACCGCTCCGCCTACGTGCGCATGTACCGCCCCGGCTCCGACGAAGAGGGCGGCGACGGCGTGACCATCGTGTCCCTGCGCGGCTGAGGCCTCTGCTACCGGCCCTTGCCGCCGCCACGGCCGCTCGGCTTCTTGCTGCGGCCGCCGCCCTTCCCCTTCGGCGTGATCGGATTGCCGAACTTGTCGCGGGCGGGCTGCTCTTCCCGCCGTCCCGTGGGGGCCGTACGCGAACCGCCTCGCGCGCCCTTCGCCGCCTTGCCGCCGCCGAGCTGCCCGCGCTTGGCCGCCAGCGCCCGCAGACGGTCGAATCCGGGGTGCGGCGAACCCTCCCGCGCGTCGGCCTCCTCCTCGGTGGCAGGATGCTCCCACGGCTGCGCCGGAGGCTGCGGCCGCTCCCGGACCTTTCCAAAGGCCGGCGGGGGGGCTTCCGTGCGAAGGGGCGCCTCGCGCTCACGGGTCCGCCTGGACTTCTCCTGCGACTTCCCCGGAGCAGCGGACGGGGCCGGCCGTGCAGTCCGCTCACGCGGCGCCGCCTCGTCGCTTCCCGCGGTCTTCTCGCGACCACGCGCGGACGTCGCAGTGCCGCGGGTGGCAGGCACAGGCTCCTCGCGCGTCCGCCCCTTCCCGCGACGCCCGCCGGAGGCCGGCCCGTCCTCGCGGGCCGCGCCTGCCGCCTCCGCGCGCCCCCGCCCCTGCCTTCCGCCCCGAGCCGGCGGGCGCGTCTCCCGGTACTCCTCCACCGGCTCGCCCTTGCCGCGCCTGCGCCACGGGCCGGTGCTCCGCGCCTCGTCCTGCTCCGGCTCCAGCTCGATCTGCCGCCGCTCGACGCTGACGTTGGAGATGGTCACCCGCATGGTGTCGCCCACGCGGATCCGCCGCCCGTCCGGGAACACGAGCGCGTGCAGCGTCTGGTCGAACTTCGCGCCGAACCCGACGGTCTCGCTCTTGACCAGGCCCTCCACGTACACGCCCTGAAGCTCGACGAAGACGCCGAAGTCGGCGACGCCGGCCACGATCCCGTCGAAGCTCTCCCCCACCCGGTCCTTCACCAGCAGGGCCGAGTAGTAGCTGACGGTCTCGCGCTCCACCGCCACCGCCGCGCGCTCGCGTTCGGAGCTCTGCACGGCCATCGCCTCGAGCCGCTCCTCTTCGATCTCCCGCTGCCGCTTCGGCGGCACCTTCCCGCCGCGCGCCCAGTGCGCCTTGAGCAGCCGGTGCACCAGCAGGTCGGGATAGCGGCGGATGGGCGAGGTGAAGTGCAGGTAGTGCTCCGCCCCCAGCCCGTAGTGCCCCACGTTCTCCGCCGAGTACACGGCCTGCATCATCGACCGCAGCAGGAGCTGGTTGAGGACCCGCCGCTCGGGGTGTTCCTCGATCTGCTTGAGGAACCTCATCAGATCGTGCGGCGAGATCTCCTTCCCGCCCCCGAGCTCGAACCCGTGCGCCCGCGCCAGCGCCGCGAAGATCTCGAGCTTCTCCTCGTCCGGCTCGCCGTGGAACCGGTAGACCGAAGGCAGCTCGCGCTCCCGGAAGAAGCGAGCCACCGCCTCGTTGGCGGCGAGCATGCACTCCTCGATCAGCCGGTGGGCGTCCTTGCGCTCACGCTTGTCCAGCCGGAGCGGGATGCCCTCCTCGTCGAGCATCACCTTGTACTCGGGCAGATCGAAGTCGAGCGCCCCGCGGGCCCGGCGCATCGCGTTCAGCGCGCGCGCCACGGTCATCAGGAGCTCGAAGTGCGGCCGGAACACGTTGCGGTGCGGCACGTCCTCGCCGTCGAGCACCGCCTGCACCTCCTCGTAGGTGCACCTCGCCGCGCTGCGCATCACGGCCGGGTAGATGTCGGACTCGACCAGGTTCGCCTTCGCGTCCAGCCGCATGTCCGCGACCATGCACAGCCGGTCCTCGTCCGGACGCAACGAGCAGATCCCGTTCGACAGGCGCTCGGGCAGCATCGGCAGCACCCGGTCCGGCAGGTACACCGAAGTCCCCCGGTGCAGCGCCTCCACGTCCAGCGCGTTCCCCTCGCGGACGTAGTGGGACACATCCGCGATCGCCACCACCAGCCGCCACCCGCCGCCGGCGGGTTCGGCATAGACCGCGTCGTCGAAGTCGCGCGCGTCCGCACCATCGATGGTGATCAGCGGCAGCTTCCGAAGATCCCGCCGCCCCTCCTCACGCAGCTCCTCCGCGTTGACCTGGGGCGGCACGCCGTCCGCCTCGGCCATCACGTGGTCGGGGAACTCGTCGCTGAAGCCCTGCGCGTAGGCGATCGACAGCACCTCACCCGAAGGCTGCCCCGGCCGGCCGATGGAGCCGAGCACCTCGCCGTAGAGCCCCTCTCCGGGCTCGAGCACCGCGTTGCCGATGCCCAGAAGGACCTTCACCAGATCGCCCGGACGCGCGAGCTGCGTGGGAGGCACCTGGATGTCTCCCTGAAGTCCTTGATCGTTGGGCTCCACCCAGGCCGACCGTCCGGCTTGCCGATAGACGCCCACCGCGCGCGTCCGCACCCGGTCGGTCACGTCGACGAGTCGGCCCTGCGTCCTTCCGCGGCTGCCGCCGATCACGTCCACCCGCACCCGGTCACCGTCGAGCGCGCGCGCGGCCTGATCCGGCGGCAGGAAGATGTTCTCCCCGTCGCCGTGCATCGGGTGCACGAAGCCGAAGCCGTCGCGGTGCATGTGGAGGATGCCCTCCACCTGCGGACCCACCGTCTCCGCGTCCTCGCTCCTTCCTCCGCGGCGTGCGCCGAAGCCCGTTCGCCGGCCTCCGCTTGCACCCGCTGAGGTCGGCTTCCGCCCGGCGTCTCGCGATGGGGCCCGGGCCGGCGCCTTCACCGCGGACCGCTCACCCGTGGCCTTCCGAGCCACCGGCGTGCGCTTTCCCGCCCCAGCCCCTGGCGGCGCGGACGGGAGCCGGGCGCCGGGCGCGATGTACCGCTTGCCCTGCTTCTCCAACTGACCATCGCGCACGAGCTCACGCAGGACGCGCTTGAGCTCGGTCTGCTGGCCGGGATGAAAGCCTCCCGCGCGTTGAAGTTCCTTGAGGCCGAGCGGATGGTCCGCCGACTTCACCAGGCCGACGAGGTCCCCGGGGCGAATGCTCACGCGCGGAAGGTGCTCCAATTAGAAGTAGAAGTTCGCGCGGAGGCCCGGCGTGAACGTGGTCAGCGAGAGCTGATCCGCGTCCTCGAGGTCCGCGATGGGCAGGCCCAGCATCAGCCGGCCCTGGAGTGAGAAGTGGTCGCTGAAGAAGTACTCCGCGCCGCCGCCCAACTCGAACGCCAGCGACAGGTTCCCGAACTCGCGCGAGAGCGGCATCCCCAGGTCCACGCCGCCGCCGAGGAACGGGCGCAGCGGCTTCTCCGCCGAGCCCAGGTACGCCTCGACGCCGAAGCCGACACCGAAGCCGAAGAGGAAGGTGTTCCCGAAGCCGAGGCCCGCGCCCACGTCGAACCGCAGCGCCATGCTGTCGGTCGCGAGGTACCGCAGGCCGAAGGTGGGCACCGAGCCGCCCACCCCACCCGGAACGGCGTTGCCGCTGAAGCCCGAGCTGATGCCGAACGCGCCTGCGCGCGGACCCGGAACGCTCGCGGGCTGGACCATCCCCGCCTGGGCGCTCTGCGGCTGCGCGGTCTGCGCCGGCGGCGTGTTGTCGTACCGCGTCGGCTCCCGGGCCGGCGGCGGCGGAGGCTCCGGCGGAAGCTCCGTCCCGATCTCCTGCGCGAACACAGACGCGCTCACGAGCGCGCACACCACGACGACCATCCGCTTCACGAACCCCTCCGGTGCATCCGGCCGCTAGGCCTGGCTCTTCACGTTGACCTGAAGCTTGCAGCTTCTCGAAACCTGGCCCGGGTTGAACACCTTTGCGAGGAAGAACTCCACCTCGAAGGTGCCGGGGTTGCGCGGCGTGAAGAAGAACTCCCGCGTGGGGCCCACTTCCCCGCGGCCGGGCTCGAAGTTGGCCTCGCGCAGCCCCACCCGCTTCGCGGACGTGGGCTCGATGGCCCAGGTGTACCCGGCCTCCTCCGTCAGGCGCACGGTCAGCCCCTGGTTGAGGCCGACCTCCACCGTCTTCATCTCGTTCTCGAGACCCTCGACGTGCGTCACCTTCATGTTGTCCCGCGACGCCAGCCGCATCTCCGACTGCCGCAGCTCCCAACCTTCGACCTGCAGGCTGCCGCCCCAGCCGGACGACTTCTCCACCACGCCGGTGACCTGCACGGTGTGGCCCACGTGCTTCTTCAGGCCCTTGGTGGCCTTCCCCTGCAGGAGGAAGGAGACCTGCTGCCGCGTGCCCGCGCCGGAGACGACGAGGAAGAAGTCGTCCCCGCTCATCTCCAGGTTGCCGCGGATCCGCGCGAAGCCGATCAGCCCTGCGCCCATGCCGCCGGTGGAGGCCTGCTCCACCTCACCCGGCGAGAGGAACCGCAGCTTCTGCTCCTGCTCCGCCGGCGCCGGCGCCGCCTCGCTGCCCGGCTTCTTCGCGCTCCACTTGCGCACGTCCACCGTGCCGCCGTGGTTGTGCGTCTTGCGGATGAGCCCGCTCACAGAGACCCGGTGGTCCACGTACGCGGGCAGGACCTCCTGATCCGGCCCCAGCAGGAGGAACACCAGCTCGCGCTTGTCCCGCCCCACCACGTGCAGGTACGGGAACCCGTCCTTCACCACCAGGCGGCCCTTGAGGCTGCCCTCGCCGCTCACCCCGCGGCCCTGGCCTGCGGTGAGGAGCTGCTCGAGCTCGCGCTTGTTGACCGGATCGCCGACCGGCGGAAGCTTCGTCGCCCTCGGGCGAACGGCGGGCGGTGCGGGAGGCGGCGGCGCGGCCTCTGCCTTCTGGGCGGCGGCCTTTCCTCCGGTGTGTGCCTTCTCCTTCTTGCCCACCTTGACCGCCTTGCCCGGCGGCGGAGCCTTGGGGGGCGCTGCCTTCGCCGGAGGCGCCTTGGCGGCCGCGGCCTTGGACGGCGCTGCCTTCGCGGGGGCAGCCTTCGCCGGTGCAGCCTTCGTGGCGGGACGGGTTGCCTTCGAGGGCGCGGCGGCCTTCGCCGGCCGGGTGGCCTTGCTCGCCTTCGACGCGGTCGAGGACACCTTCTTGGGCGCCTCCTTCTCCTTGCGCGGGGGGGACTTCTTCGAAGCGGGCGCTTTGGCCGAAGCCTTCGCCGCCTTCGTCTTCCCTGCCGCGGCGGGCTTGCTCGCCTTGACCGTGGCCTTGGCCGGCGCCGGCTTCGCCTTGCGGCGTACCAACCGGGTCTTTTCCGGGGGCATCAGGCTTTCTCCTTGAACTCCCGAGACCTCATCCCCTCGACGTCAAATCCCCCCTCGGAGACCGGGATTGGCTCGGAAACCTCTGTCGTTCTAATGGGTTGCCTGCCTGCTGTCAAACAGAGACTTGACATCGGCGCGAAATCCCCACAGGGCTGGCGTTGCATGTCCTCCTCGCCGCTGACCCCGCCGGACGACGCGCTGGCGCTGATCCTGGACACGGTCCGGGCCCTGCCGGCGGTCCGAATTCCGGTGGCCGAAGCCGTGGGTCGCGCGCTCACCGAGGACGTCCGCGCGGTCCGCACCCTGCCGCCCTGGGACAACTCGGCGGTGGATGGGTACGCGGTGCGCGCAGGCGATCTCGCATCCATCCCCTGTTCCCTCCGGGTGACGCAGACGGTGCCGGCCGGCGCCCGGAACCTTTCCCCCGTCCAGCCCAGCGAAGCGGCACGGATCATGACCGGCGCCCCCCTGCCGCCGGGCGCGGACGCGGTGGTGATGCAGGAGCGCTGCGAACGGGCGGGAGACGCGGTGCGGATCCTCGAGCGCCCATCGGCTGGCCAGTTCGTGCGCCGGGCCGGAGAGGACGCATGCGCGGGGGAGCTGCTGCTGCCCGCGGGAACGGTGGTGGGCTTCCCGGAGGCGTCGCTGCTCTGGGCGCAGGGGATCACCCAGGTGTCGGTCCCCCGCCGGCCGAAGGTGGCGATCCTCGCCAGCGGTGACGAATTGGTGGCGCCGGAGCAGGCGCTGTCCGGTGAGGCGGACCGGATCGTGGACACCAACTCGCCGCAGCTCGCCCTGTGCGTGCTGCGCGCGGGCGGGGAGCCTTTGACCCTGGGGATCGCCAGGGACGATCCGGACGCGCTCACCGCCCTCGTCGAGCGCGCGCTGTCGGCGGACGTGGTGCTGACGTCTGCGGGCGTGTCGGTGGGCGAGAGGGACTTCGTGCACGAGGCCCTGCGGCGCCTCGGCGTCACCACGCACCTGTGGCGGGTGGCGATCAAGCCGGGCAAACCGCTGCTGTTCGCCTCGCGGGGGGAGACTCTGGTGTTCGGGCTGCCCGGCAACCCGGCCTCGTCGTTGGTGACCTTCGAGCTCTTCGTGCGGCCGGCCCTGATGAAGCTGCTCGGCCACCCCGGCCCGCGCTGGCCTCTCGTTCCGGGGCGCCTGCGCGTGGCCTTGAAGAAGCCGCGCGGCCTCACCCACTACGTGCGCGTGGTCGCGGAATGGTCGGCAGCCGAGCAGGCGCTGTGGGCCCGCCCGCTCGAGTCCCAGACGTCCGGCGCCATCCGCTCACTTTTGTCTGTCACCCACCTGGCCGTTCTTCCATCTGAAGGGGAAGGCGTGGAAGCGGGCGAGCCGGTGAGCCTCCTGCCGGTTCGCTGGGGCGGCGCGGACTGAGAGCGGGAGGCAAGCGGTTGGACCTGCTGCTATACGTGGCCGGAAGGAGAACGAGTTGAGCGTGAGTGAGACCAAGCCGTTGCGTCGCAAGAGCGCGCTGCTGGAGCTGTACGCCGAGGCGGAGATCCCCACCTCCCGCGGGCCTCTGCGCACGGTGATCTTCCGCGAGAAGCGCACCGGCCTCGAGCACGTGGCCGCGGTGGTGGGTGAGGTGGCCGGCCAGGAGGGCGTGGCGGTCCGCATCCACTCCGAGTGCCTCACCAGCGAGATCCTCGGCTCGCTCAAGTGCGACTGCCGCGCGCAGCTCGATGCAGCGCTGGACTACGTGGTCGGCAACGGCCAGGGCGTGGTCCTCTACCTCCGCCAGGAGGGCCGCGGCATCGGGCTCGGGAACAAGATCCGGGCCTACGCGCTGCAGAACGAGGGCCTGGACACCTACGAGGCCAACATCAAGCTCGGGTTCCCGGACGATCTGCGCCGCTACGACATCGCCGCGGAGATGCTGCGGCTGCTGGACATCCGCTCGGTGGATCTGATCACCAACAATCCCTTGAAAATCGCTGGGCTGGTCGAGGAAGGTATGCCTGTACGGCGTCGCATTCCTTCGCGGACGGCTCACAATCCGCACAACGTGGACTACCTGCGGACCAAGCGAGAACGGTCGGGACACCTGATTGAGCTCTTCTCCCCGGACGACGCAGAAGCCAAAGTCGGCTGAGGCCAGAGGGACCGGCACCCGGCGGAGGAACACCGTCGC
>CAZCWA010000072.1:0-14944 GCA_964502265.1 uncultured Myxococcaceae bacterium
CGGACAAGGTGTACGTGGTGCTCGAGGGCCGCTGCCGTTTCACCGTGGACGACGACGCGCGCGAGGAGGGGGAGGGCGCCTGCGTCTTCTGTCCCGCCGGCAGCGAGCACGGGGTGGAGAACACGGGCACTGCCAACGCGCGCCTGCTGGTGATGATGGCGCCGCACCCGAAGCCGTAAGACGCGCCTTCAGCTCACCCGTCGCGTCTCCGCGCCGGAGAGCTTCTGGAGGACCTCCTCGAACTCCGGCTCGTTGAGCTCCACCACGCCGTCGTCCTGCAGCAGCACGCGCTCGAGCAGATCCCCGCGCCGCACGAAGCCGCCGCGTTGCGCATCGAAGAGCCAGACCTCCACCCCGCCGTCGTCTGCCTCGACGACCTTCACCGGCCGTCCTTCGAGCACGCAGTAGATGGGGAGGTCCATGGGCCAGGCCGGATTGTGGCCACTCGGCCCCGGCGCATCAAATGACCCTGCGGCACGCGTCAACGTCGCGGGTCGGACTCGGGAAGCTCAGAACTGGAAGTAGATGTAGGGCCGCATCTCCACCGCGGCCACCTGCCGGATGGCGAGCCCGAGCCCCACCAGCGCCACCGCGCGCGCGGGCGCCGGCAGCCAGATGAAGGTCCGGGTGCCCCACTCGATCGCGTTCTTCGGCACGAAGTGCAGCGCGAAGGCGGCGCCCAGCGTCACCCACACCACCGTGCTCACGTTGGCCAGGCCGGGCGTGAAGTCGAGCAGGCGGGTGTACATCTCCCACGCCACGCCCACGTCGGGCGCTCGGAAGATGACGCGGGTGAGCACGACCACGGTGAAGGTCGCAAGCCACGCCAGCGCCACCCGCGGCCAGGCCGGATCCTGCGGCCTTCCGAAGCGCCACCAGAACACGCGGACGACGACCAGCCCCACGCCGTGGATGCCGCCCCAGAGCGCGAACCGCCAGTCGGCGCCGTGCCAGAGCCCGCCGAGCACCATCACCGTCATCAGGTTGAAGAGCACCCGCCCGCGGGACACGCGGTTGCCGCCCATCGGGATGTAGAGGTAGTCGCGCAGCCAGGTGGAGAGGCTGACGTGCCAGCGGTTCCAGAACTCGAAGAGGTTCTTCGCCAGGTACGGCCGGTTGAAGTTCTCGGGGAAGGTGAAGCCGAAGAGCGCCGCCGCGCCGATGGCGATGTCCGAGTACGCGCTGAAGTCCAGGTAGAGCTGGAACGTGTACGCCACCGCCGCCACGAGGTTCTCGGCCGAGGTGTAGTTGGACGGGTTGGCAAAGACCGGATCCACGATGCCCGCCGCCAGCAGGTCCGCCAGCACCAGCTTCTTCACGATCCCCACCGCGATCCGGAAGATCCCCCGCGCGCCCTGCTCGGCGGTGAGGGTCGGCGCCTCACGAAAGCGCTCGAGCAGATCCCTGCTCCGGATGATCGGCCCTGCGACCACCTGCGGGACGAAGAGCAGGTAGAGCAGGTGCTCGAAGAAGTTGAACGAGCGCGGGTCGAGCTGTCCCCGGTAGACGTCGACCACGAGGCTGATCGCCTGGAAGACGACGAAGGAGAGGCCGATGGGGAGGATGAGCCCCAACGGCTCGTAGCGGACCTCCAGCCCCACGTGCGCGAGCACCCACGCCGAGGTCGAGTAGAGAAGGTCCGCGTACTTGAAGGTGCTGAGGACGCCCAGGTTCGAGACGACCGAGACGATCATCAGCGCCTTGCGGATCCGCAGATTCTCCCCCCACCGCGCCATCCCGCGGGTGGTGAGGAAATCGACCACCGCGCACCAGATGAAGATGACGAGCGGGAAGGGCGACCACGCCGCGTAGAAGAGCAGGCTCGAGACCAGCAGCACGCCCAGCCGCGCGGCGCGCGACTTCGCCACGGCCCAGTACAGCGCGAAGGCCACCACGAGGAAGGCGAGGAACTGCACGCTGTGGAAGAACATCTAGCGCCCGCTCCCTTCGGCCAGGTCCGCCGCGCGCTGTGCCTTCTGAAGCGCGAGCTGCAAGTCGTCCGCGAACGCCCGCGCCAGCGCCGCGTAGCCCTCGGGCGTGAGGTGGACGCCGTCCTCGTGTCCCAGCGGCGGATGCCAAGACTGCCACCGGGCCATCGAGAGCGGCCCGCCCATCGCCTGGCGCGCGGACCAGAAGGCGCAGCCCTCGGCCGCGGCCACTTCCCGAATCACCTTCAGCACCCGGTCGATCGCCACCACCGCGCGCGCGTTGGTCTCCCCCGCCTTCGGTGACGCCAGCCGATCGGTGGGGCCGATGAGCACGCAGTCCGCCGTGGGCGCGGCCTCGCGCAGGGTGCGCAGGAAGGAGACGTAGTGGCGGCGGTGCGCCTCCTCGGAGAGGTCCCCCAGCGCGCTCTCATTGGTCCCGTAGAAGAGGACGTACAGGTCCGGCTTCCGGGCGCGGAGCTGCTCCACCAGCGCCGTCTTCTCGTAGCCGTCCGCCAATGCCACCGTCGAGCCGGGCAGGCCGAGCGCGTCGTACACGAGCCCTCCGCCGCTGCGCTCCAGCGAGGCGCCGAAGATCGTCACCGGCCCATCGCCCACGTTCTCCACCGTCAGCTCGTGCGAGAGGCCCTTCACTTCGAAGCGCTCCACCACCGCGCGCGGCGACTCCATGCCTTCAAAGGGCCCGAGCTCCGCCACCACCTGCCCATCGATGCGTACGCGCAGAGCGCCCATCTGGAGGTAGTGCAGCGATAGCACCGCCGGCTCGTTGGGCTGCGCCGCCTTGCCGCTCAGGCCCACCCCGAAGGCGATGCCCAGCTTCGCTCCCGGAGCGCCCATCGCGCGCACGCCGGTGAGCCCCCAGATCTCTCCCGGCGGCCGCTCGCGCGCGTCGGGGATCTCCCACTCGCCCTCCAGCGTGCGCCGGACCTTCCCGTTGGCCAGCCGGTCCGAGGGCCTGCCCGCCGCCACGAAGCCGCGCCCGCCGTCTCCATGGACCTTCTGCAGCTCCTCGCGCACCACGTCGGTGAAGTGGTGCGAGGCGGTGTGCGACGCGCCGAGCTGCACCATCACCGGCCTGTCCCCGAGCCGCTTCGCCACCCGCGACAGCGCCTTGCCGCCGGCGACGTCGATCATCCCGGGCGCCTCGATCCCTGCAGAGGCCAGCGCCACCTGCGCCGCGGGCCTCGAGAGCCGGGCCCGCTCCAGCGCGAAGTCGAAGAGGTGCCCGAGCACGTCGGCCCCGCGCGCCCTCGGGTGGACGAGGTCCTGGTTGAACAGGCCCGCCTCCAGCCACCGCGCCACCGAGCGCTCGCCGCCCATCGCCGCGTACAGATCCCAGAACGCGCAGCCGCGCGCCTGCGCGACCTCGCGGATCATCGCGCCCACCTCCGGGGTGTTGGGCCTGGGCTCGAGGTCCCCGCCCACCGTGCGCACCGCCGCGTCCATCGGCGCCACCAGCAGGCACGCCGCGTCGGGCGCAGCGTCGCGGACCCTGTCCACCAGCCCCTCGGCGCTCTTCCGCGCGGCGTCGAGGGTGATCCACCCGCGGCCGATCTCGTAGGCCTCGTTGCCGCCGAGCATCAGCACCACCAGCCGCGGGTCGCGCCTTTGGAGCTGCTGGGTGAAGACCCCTTCGGTCGCCCGCAGGTAGACCTCGAACTGCGCGCCCGGCAGCCCCACTGTGTCGTAGACCACGCCCCGCCCGCCGCGCTCCAGGGTCACGCCGAAGAGCGAGACCTCCCCGCGCCGCGAGGTCACCGTGAGCGTGCGCGCGCCCTTCGGCAGCAGCGCCTCGGCGAAGGCCAGCCCGCCGTCCTCCTCGCTGAGGGTGGGCACCGACCGAAGCGGCCGGCCATCCACCGAGAGCTCCAGCTCCCCGTCCGCGCTCACGTAGGCCAGCTCGACCGTGTCCGCGCCGCGCACGTCGAAGCGCGCGTGCTGTCCCGCCTTGCCGGTGAAGCGCACGCCCGAGAACCCCAGCAGCCCCGGCCGCGCGCGGTCGGTGAGCTTCACCACGTCCCAGCCGTCGCTCGCGAGCCCGGTGCGCACCGTCCGCCCCGCGCCCTTCGTGGGCCGGTCGACGAAGAGGAACCCCGGGCCCGCGCTGCCGTGGCGAAGCTCGAGCCTGCGCCGCACCACGTCGGTGATGTGGTCGGAGGCGATCTGAGAGTCCCCGAGGTGCACCACCCGGACGGGGCCGTCCCCCTGCGCCATCCCCTCCAGCGCCGTGAAGAAGGGCTCGAGCGCCTCGGGGAACTCCACCTCCACGTGCGTCGCCTGCACCCGTGCCGCCAGCCGCTCCAGCGCGCGCACCTCGCGCAGCTCGATGGCAGGCAGGGTGGACAGCGGGCCCACCTCCACCTTCGCGCCCTCGTCGCCCTCATCGGAAGGGACCTCGGCGGCCAGCAGAAGCCCGTCCTCCTCCGGCGGCAGCGCTTCGGGCGGCGTGTCCGTCAGCCCTTCCGCCATCAGCGGGGCGCCGGTGATCGCGTCCTTTTGACCGAAGCCGGTCTTGCGCTGGGGCATCAGCATCTGCGCCGCGACCTCGAGCGGTGCCTCTCCGGCCAGCGCGGGGAACGGGCGGAGCGCCTCCGGCAGCGGGGCGAAGGAGAGTCCGAGCGCGAGCGCGACGGTGAGCGTGAGGGTGATCCCGGTGGCGCGGCGCTGCAAGGCGGGTCCTGAGTAGCCGAGGCGACCGCGCAGCGTCAAAAAATCAGTGGCCACGCCCGCCCGGCCGCCCGACCGATCGATCGCCCTCCGGCCTTCCGCTCAGCGCCGCCTGCCCAGCTCGGCCGGGGTCCGCGCGGTGGTGGGATCCTCCGGCCACGCGTGCCTGGGGTACCGCCGGCACAGCTCCCGCCTCAGCGCGGGGTAGTGCCGCTCCCAGAAGCCCGCGAGGTCGGTCGTCACCTGCACCGCGCGCATGTTCGGCGCCAAGAGGTGGAGGACCACCGGCACCCGCCCGCCGAGCACACTCGGGCCCTGCGCCATCCCGAAGAAGTCCTGCAGCCGCGACTCGAGGAAGGGCGGCTTGCCGCGCTCGTACTGCACCTTCACCTGGCGGTTCCCCGGCAGCGCCACCCGGTCCGGCGTCTGCGTCCGGTACAGCCGCGCCTGCTCTGCGGTGAGCGCGCCCTCGGCCGCGGCCACCAGATCCCGCCCCTGCAGATCCTTGAACGAGCGCGCGTCCTGGCATTGCTCGCCCAGCGCGCCCTCGAGCCACGCCTTGTCCGGGGTGGGAAAGCCCGCATCAGGGAAGTGCTGCGCGAGCAATTCCAATCGCGCGAGCAGGCCCTCCAGCCGCTCGGGCTCCACGAAGCGCTCCACGCCTTCCGCCAGCGCCGCCGCCGCCAGCACCCGCCCTGTCTCGGGGGAGGGCTGCGCCGGAGACCTCTCCTCCTCCAGCACCAGGTCGCCGTACGCCATCTGCCGCACCCGCTCCACCCGGCCCGAAGAAGGCTCGAAGCGCAGGGTGTCGGTCTCGGTGAGCGCGTCGGGCGCGACCTCCAGAAGCCACTCGGGCTCGATGGCCTGGGCCACCCGCACCACCACGCCCATCCCGCGCGGGCCCTTCCGCTCCTCGGCGTCCACCGCGACCATCAACATCGCCTCGCGGACCACGCTCGTCTCCGCGAGCTGCGCCGATCCGCCGCCGAAGAGCAGCACCTCCGGAGACCTCGCACTGCGCCGCCTCGCCACCCGGTCCGGGAAGCCGGCCAAAACGCACAGCCCCAGCGCCTGCTCGCGCGCGGCCTCGCCGACAGGCTTCGGCACCCGGCCCTTCTGCATCGCGCGCCCAAGCTGCTTGCGCGAGCGGTCCACCGCCTGCGTTGCGCCTGCGTCCAGGGACAACCCGCCCAGCGCGCCCGAGGAGAAGTTCGAGGCCTCCGCGCGCCGGAACCGCTCCAGCATCTCCAGCAGGTCGGAGGGACCGGCGAGCACGTCCACCGTCTGCGACCTGTGCCCGTCCCGCCCGAGCATCGCGCGCGACTCGCGGCGGATGTCCCGCTCGCCGAGCAGCGCCGCCAGCACCGCCGCGTCCTCGGGGACCCCGCGCGCCTCGCCCTCCGCCAACAGGCGCGCCAGCCGAGGGTGCACCGGGAACGCCAGCAGCCGCCGGCCGATGGGGGAGAGCGAGCCGTCCGCCTCCACCGCGCCAAGCCTTCGCAGGAGGTCCTCGGCGGCGTCCAAAGCCTTCTTTGGCGGGGCCTCGAAGAAGGGGAACACGGAAGGATCGCGGACCCCCGCGGCACGCAGTCCGAGCACCGTCTCCGCGAGATCGAGCCGCGCGATCTCCGGCGCGTCGTGCTCGGGGCGGCCGTCGAAGTCGTGCTTCGTGTACAGCCGCAGGCACACGCCCGCCCGCGTCCGGCCCGCGCGCCCCGCCCGCTGCGTGGCGGAGGCCCGGGAGATCTTCGCCACCTTCAGCGCCGGCAGCCCCGTCCACGGCGAGTGCGACGCCACCCGCGCAAGCCCGGAGTCGATCACCGCCGCCACGCCCTCGATGGTCACCGAGGTCTCGGCCACGTTGGTGGAGAGGATGAGCTTGCGCCCGCGCGACGGCCGCACCGCGCGGTCCTGCTCGGCGGGTGGGAGGTCGCCGTGCAGCGCGTGGACCTCGAGGCCGTGCCGCTCGGCCAGCTCCGAGCAGGCCTCGCGCGCCCGCCGGATCTCGGCCGCGCCCGGGAGGAACACCAGCACGTGCCCATCCAGCCCGCGCTGCACCAGCCGCTTGAGCGCGGAGAGGACCTGCTGATCGAGGTGCCGCTCGTCGGGCTGCGGCAGGTGCTCTGTCTCCACCGGGAAGGCCCGGCCCTCGGAGCGGATGCGCGGCGCGCCGCCGAGGTACTCGGCCACCGGCGCGGCCTCGAGGGTGGCGGACATCACCAGAAGCTTCAGATCCGGCCGCGCGCCCTGCTGGAGGGAGCGAAGCTGCGCCAGCGCCACGTCCGCCGCGAGGTGCCGCTCGTGGAACTCGTCGAGCACCACCGCGCCGACGTTCTTCAGGGTGGGATCGCCGAGCAGCCTGCGCCCGAGGATCCCTTCGGTGAGAAACCGCAGCCGCGTCTTCGGGCCGGAGACGTCCTCGAAGCGGACCTGGTAGCCCACCCGCTCCCCGAGCCGCTCGCCCAATTCGTCCGCCACCCGCTGCGCGGAGAGCCGGGTGGCCAGCCGCCTCGGCTCGAGGACGACGATCTCCTTGTCCCCGGTCAGCCCCGCCTGCAGCAGCGCCCTCGGCACCCGGGTCGTCTTGCCCGCGCCCGGCGGCGCCTCCAGCACGAGGGCCCCGCGCGCGCGGACCGTCTCCACGATCTCGGGCAGCAGGGGGTCTATCGGCAGCGCCTGCTGCACCGGTTGGGACATGCGCGCCTTCTACCCGCGGTGCGCGCACCGGGCCACCGCCCGCTACGGCTCCACCCGCGGGAGGCACGATCCGCCGTTCGTGCTCCGCTCGCAGCTCCAGGACACGCGCCCGCCCGGCCGGTTCAGGTAGAGCCGGTCGATCCAGACCCCGAGCTCGAGACCGCTTCGCGTCCGCAGCTTCGCCGTCGGCCGCCCGCGTTCGTCGGGCTGGAGAAGGGCGAGGCAGTCCGCGTCCGTCTGGCACTCGCTGCACACGAACGCGGCGGTGTCGCAGGTGCCCAGGGGCAGCCCGTTGGTCGACGGCTTGCCGGAGCAGTCCGCGTCGGTGGTGCACCCGCCGCACCGCTTGACCGACGGCGTGTCGCTGCAGACCGCGCGCGGATCGGACTTCGGCCAGCGCTCCGCGCACCACGCATCGGAGCTGCACTCGGCGCACACGTGCCCCGCGTCGGTGCCCACGCACTGGCCGCCCTCCCGGCACGCGAACCCCTTCCGGGCCGGATCGCACGGCGACATCGCCTCGGCGCAGAAGTCGGGCGCGCCATCGGGGGCGAGGAAGGGGGAGGCGTCGGTGCAGCGGCGGGGCGGATTCGTCCCCACGCACGCCGGATCGAGGCGCACCACGCGGGTGTGCGACGCCGTGTCCTGGTGGAAGGAGTCCGACTGCGAGCCCCTCACCGTGACCACCAGGTGCTCTCCGCCGGGCGCCATCACCGCCACCTCCGGAGGCGTTCTCACCTGGTAGGGCGCCGCTTCCGGACGCTGCTCGATGCGCACGAGGAACCGCTGGCGAAGCCGTCCCCGGAGCTCCACCGCGAACGCCGCGGGCCAGTCCTCCGCCCGCCGCCCGCCGCAGAGGTAGCCGTCGTGAAAGCCTCCCGTCACCGACACCTCGAGCCCATCCTCGCGGGCCGCCTTCGCCCCGCCCGGGCTCGCGCGTTCCTTCAGCGCCGCCCGGGCGAGCTCGACGAGCGGCGCCTCCTTCAGCTCCACGAGCTCGCCACGCCGGGGCAGCGCGCTGATCACCTTCTTCGCGGGGAGGGCCCGCCGCTCCTTCTGCTTGTTGCCGAGGTCGAAGCGGACGAGGTGGAGGGAGACGTCGCCGGGGAAGACGCCGCCCGCTTCTCCGCGCACCACCGTCCCCATCAGCCGCCAGAGCCCCTTGCCATCGCGGGTGAAGGCCACGAACTCGTCGAGCTCCATCCGGCCGCCCGCGCAGGCGTGCGCTGCGCCCGCGAGGAGGACGCCGACCAGCGTGATTGCGCAAGCCATCGAGCGAAGGGCCACGGGCGACATGGGGAGGAGACTACCGGCTGGGCCTCCGTTCCCCGAGCCCTTGCGGCGCGGTGGAGCGGTACCTGCCGGGCGCTGGCCGAGCACCTGCCGGGAGGTGGAGGGGCACTTGCCCCGCGGTGGAGGCGCACTGGCCGAAAGGAAGATGGGGTATTTCTCCCCGTCCGGAGGGCACCTGGTTCGTCCTTCCGTTCAATACTCGACTCGCCGCCCGGGCACCGTCCGCCCGGCCGGGCCGCCCTCGCCCCGGGCGCCCTCGGTTTCGACGCGCCCCGCCCATGACGAGATCAACGGCTGGCCGTCTGCGTCCGAACCGACCCATGCGATCCCGTCTGCTTCGACATCTGCGGAGCCTGTTCCGGCTCCAGCCTGGCAAGCCGGCCCTGTGGCTGGGGGTGCGCGCGGCGGTGGCGGTGACGGTGCCGTTCGCCATCGTCTCCTCGCTGGGGAGCTCCGCGGCGGGCTTCACCGGGCTGACCGGGCTGCTGGTGACGCTCTGCGATCGCGGCGGCTCCTATCGCGGCCGCGCGCGGGTGATGGGGCGGCTGGCCGTGCTGGGGCCCATCGTGGGCACCCTGGCCGCGGTGGCCGGCGACGCGCTCTGGATGGACGCGGCCCTGCTGCTGGTGGGCGTCTTGGTCTTCGCCTTCTTCCGCAGCTACGGCGACGACGCGGCGAGCGTGGGGGACAAGCTGGCGGTGATCTTCGTCGCCTCGCTCGGCGCGGCGGCGGTGCCGTGGGAGGGGGCGCTGGAGCGCGGGGCGGCGCTCTTGTTCGGCGCAGGCTGGGCGATGGTCCAGTCGCTGGTGGTGTGGCCGATGCACCCCTACCTCCCGGCGCGCAAGGCCCTCGCGCGGCTCTACGCCACCTTCGCCGAGGCCGCGGACGAGCTCGCGGAGCTCTCCCGCACCGCCACTTCCGCCGAGCAATGGGAGGAGGCCAGCCAGCGCCAGGCGGGCCCGCTCCGCATCGAGATCGAAGCGGGGCGGAACAGCCTCGCGGCAGCGCGGGTGGGGCTGGGCAGCGAGGCCCGGCGCTTCGAGCACCTGCTGGTCATCCTCGAGCAGGGCGAGCCGATGTCCGCGGCCCTCTCCGCGCTCGCAGAGGCGATGGAGGCCGCCTCCGCCCGGCCCGCGCTCTCCGAGGTCCGCCACGACGTCGACGATCTGTGCCGGCGTTACGCGCGGCTGATGCGGGTGATCTCGGCCATCGTCCGCGAGGGCGGCACCCGCCGCATCTCCGACCCCGACCTCGCGGTGCTCGCCGATCCCCTGCGCGCCCCCGACGAGGTCGAGCGCAAGTTGCCCCGCCCGGTGATGGAGCTGCTCAACCGGCTGCGCATCCACGCCAACGCCGCACGCGACGCGGCCGAAGCGCTGCTGCAGGGCAACGAGGTCCCCCAGCACGCGACGAGGGTCCCGCTCCCCCAGAACGGCCGGCGGACCCTGCTCCACCCCATCCGCGAGAACCTCCACCCCCGCTCGCTGGTGCTTCGCCACGCCGTGCGCGCCGCCTTCATCGCCAGCCTCGCGCTGGTGATCGCGCGGAGCCTGGGGATCAGCCAGGCCCACTGGGTGGTGCTGGCGGCGATCAGCGTGCTGCAGCCGTACTCGGTGAACACCGAGCACCTCGCGCTGCACCGGGTGGGCGGGACGCTGGTGGGCGGCACCATCGCCGCGACCCTCTCCGCCGGCGTCCAGTCCCAGGCGCAGCTCCTGGTGATCATCGGCCTGCTCACCGCTATCTCGGTCTCGCTGCTGCCGCTCAACTTCGCCGCCTTCCAGATGCTCCTCACCCCCGACTTCCTCCTCCTCTCCTCGATGCGGCTGGGGGACTGGAGCATCGCCGGGGAGCGCGCGGTGGGGGTGGTGATCGCCTGCGGCCTCGCGCTGCTCGGGGTCTGGCTTTTGTGGCCCAGCCCCGAGCGCAGGCTCTTCCCCCAGACAGCCGCAGCCGTGCTCCGGGCGGATGGGCGCTACCTGCGCTGCGTGGCCGTCCACCGCAGCGCCACCCGCCCCGAGGTGGGCGAGGCGCGCCGCGACCTCGGGCTCGCGCTCATCGCCGCCGAGGCCTCCCTCCAGCGGCTCGTGGCCGAGTACCGCGGCCCCGCCCACCGGCTCGAGCCCGCCATGGCCCTGCTCACCTATTCGCGCCGCTTCGCCGGCTCGGTGACCGCGCTCGGCGAGCAGCCCGGGACCTCGCGGGCCACCGATGGGTGGGGGGAGGTGATCGAGGGCGCGTGCGGGACGCTGGACGCCCTCGCCCAATCTCTCGAGGCGGGGGAGCGGCTGCCCGAGCCGGACGCGCTCCCGGTGCCACCCCGGAACTGGAGGCCGGGGGATCCCGTCACCGAGGCCCTGGTCGAGCGCGTTCCCCGACAGCTCCGCGTGCTCCGCGGCGCGGTGGAGCGCCTCACCGATGGGGACTCCTTCGGGAGCGGGCCCGTCCCGGTCAAGCCGCACCGACGCCGGAACCCGACCGGTCCGCTCGGGTGGAGAACCGCGCGGACGTCCTAGGCTGCTCCGGCTTCTTCTGCCGGGGGCTTCGCGGCCTCTGGCTCCGCCTTCGCCTTCTTCGGGGTCCGGGCCTTCTTCGCCGGCGGGGCGGCGGGAGCGGGCTCGGCCGGCTCGGCGACCGCCTCGGCCGGCTCCGTGGACCCGGCCGAAGCGGCCGCAGGCGCTTCAGGGGCGGCCTCCTCCGGCCCTGCGGCTCTGGTCTTCGCGCCGCCGCGCCCACGCTTCTTCGGGGCCGGATCGGCCACCGGCGTCTCGACCTGCGCGGCCTCGACGGGCTCCGCTGCCGGCTCGACCGGTTCGACCGGCTCGGCGGCGGGGACCTCCTCCTGCTGCTCGGCGGCGGGCGCGGCCTCCTCCGCCTCCACCGGCTTGGAGACCCGCCGCTTCGGCTTCTGCGCGAGCTGGAGGTCCTCGTACGCGCCCGGCACCGGCACCAGCGCGGCCTCCGCGAGCAGCCGCGCCTGGCGGATGCTGCGCTCCACCGTGGCACCCGCCTCGGCCAGCTCCGAGCGCAGGGCCCGCGCGTCCTCGGGCGAGAGCCCGCCGTCGCCGTAGCAGCCCATCCACGACTCGAAGGCGGACCGCACCCGCTCCACCACCGGCACCGCGAAGGTGAAGTCCTCCGAGGCGATCATCCGGCTCACGTAGCCGGTCTTGAGCCGCTTCTCGAAGTCCGCCTGGAACTTCTGCGCCGCCTCGCGCGCCGCCTTGCGCAGGGGCTGGAGCTTCTGGTGCGGGTAGAGGGCCTCGATGATCGGGTGCCGGCCGCTGACGTGGAAGGTGATCCCCGCCAGCAGCTTCTCGAGCCCGTCCACCCACTCGCCCTGGGCCGCGCCGGCGCGCTCCGCCCGCAGCTCGGGCAGCTCCGGCAGGCCGCGCGCCCGCTCCAGAAGCCGCTCGCCCGGCGCCGCCGCCTCCGCCACCAGCGACTTGGCCGCGTCCAGCCACCCGCGCTCCCGCTCCAGCGGGGGATGGCGCATCAGCACCGCCGCCGCGTCCTCCAGGCGCTCCAGATAGGAGGTGGCGAACCGGAGCAGGTCACAGGCTTCGAGGGCGGACATCGTCGCGGACATGGCGCGCGCCCTTACCACGCCCCCCTGACACCGCCACGCGCACGTCCGGCGTGCTCCACCCGTTCCATTCCGGAACGCTCCGGGCGGGCACGCGCAGTGCAACCGCCCCGGCATGAGTCAGCTCTTCGAGTCCCGGGTCCTCGCGGTGCATCACTGGACCGACACCCTCTTCAGCCTCGTCACCACGCGGGACGCCGGCTTCCGCTTCGACAGCGGGCAGTTCACGATGATCGGCCTGCAGGAGGGAGGGCGGCCCCTGCTGCGCGCCTACAGCATGGTGAGCGCGCCGTACGACGACCACCTCGAGTTCCTCAGCATCAAGGTCCCCGAGGGGAAGCTGACCTCGCGCCTGCGCCACCTGCGCGAGGGCGACGCGATCCTCGTCGGCCGCAAGCCCACCGGGACGCTGGTGGCCCATCACCTGCGGCCGGGGCGGAACCTGTTCCTGCTCAGCACCGGCACCGGCCTTGCGCCCTTCATGAGCCTCATCCGCGACCCCGCGCTCTACGAGCAGTTCGACAGCGTGGTGCTCACCCACACCTGCCGGCAGGTGGCGGAGCTGGCGTACCGCGACGAGCTGGAGGGCGGCCTGCACGCGCACCCGCTGCTCGGCGAGGAGATCCGCGGAAAGCTCCGGTACTACCCGACCGTCACCCGCGAGCCCTTCCGCACCGAAGGACGGATCACCGCGCTGATCGAGAGCGGGCAGCTCTTCTCGGACCTCGGACGCGGGCCGTTCGATCCCGCGGAGGACCGGGTGATGCTCTGCGGCAGCCCCTCGATGCTCGCGGACTGCAGGACGCTGCTCGAGGCGAGCGGCCTGCGCGCCGGATCCCCCGGAGCGCCCGGCGAGTACATCTTCGAGAAGGCCTTCGCCGAGGGCTGAAGCGATCAGCCGCCGAAGGGCCCGGTGGGTCGCGCCGGCGCCGGCGTTCGGATGAGCCGCGTCCCGACGATCAGATCCGCCAGCCCCTTCCGTCCGCCGGTCACCACCATCACCACCAGGTCCGCCACGACGGGGCCGTTACGGCGCAGCCGCCGGCGGCGAAGCGTTGATCGTCCCCACCCGGTAACGGCCGTGGAAGGTGCCCGGCTGCGCGAACAGCTCCACGCCATCGCCCTGCGCGGATGGATCGCCGCCGAGCGGTCGCGCCTCGCAGGTGGCCGGCTCGCCGGTGCAGATCCACGCGGTGCCGCCGGTGTGCGCGACATCGAGCGCGCGCAGATTCTCGTGGTCCTGCAGGAGATTCCACGCCATCGGCTCGAACGCCGGGTCCCACGGCACGCCCACCTGGATGCGCGCGTGGATGTTGCCGGTGTGGATGAGGAAGATGTCGTTCGCGTCGGCGGCGGCCTTGGTCGCGCGGATGAAGTCTGCCATCCCGCGGTCGCGGTCCTGGCTGGTCCCGCCCTGCGGCACTCCGGTGTCGAAGGCGAAGACGCTCACCGCCGGGCGCAGCGCGCGGAACGCCTCGAGCATCCCGACCATCGCCTCGCTGGTGCGGCCGTCCTGCCTGTCCGCGCCTCGCGTCCAGAAGGGAGAGTTCAGCAGTGCCGCGCGCGCCTCGGCGCCCCCGTCCGAGACCAGGAAGGCATCGATCCGGGCCTGCTCCTCCACCGGGAACTCGACGCCCACGCGCACCGGGCGCCGCCAGCGCGCCGCCTCGCAGGCCATGCGCGCGACGAAGGCCGGGGCCTCTTGCGTCCCGTGGATCTCGCCCAGGACGACGAGGGCACCGGGGCCCAGAACGTCGTCGCTGGCCGGAACCGGGTGGGGGCAGTCCTGCGGCCAGGCCACCTCGCCGGCGTCCGGCTCGCCGCCGCCGTCGGGGGAGTGCACGATGACGCCCGTGTCTTCGGGCGCGCTGCAGCCTGCGGCGAGAAGCGCGGCGAGGCCGGCGCAGAGCAGGACACGCATCACGCGTCTCCGAACAGCGCGCGCCGCGCCTCGGGGTGGGTGAGGTCGTCGAACGCCGCGATGGCGCCCGCGCCCATGAGCTGCTCCGGGCGGTACGCGCCGGTGCCCACGCCCACGCACTCGCCACCGCAGGCCAGCGCCGCCGCCACGTCCTTCGGCGTGTCGCCGATGATCACCACCCGGCACGCATCGAGGGGCGCGCCCAGCCTCGACGCCCCGCGCTCCGCGCCCACCCGGATCAGCGCCGCCCGGTCCTCCGCATCGCAGCCGAAGCCGCCGAAGGCGAATCGCTCGAACAGCCGCACCCGCTGAAGCTTCACGCGCGCGCCCTCGCGGATGTTCCCCGTCCCCAGGCCCACCGCCACGTTGGCCCTGCCGGCCGCCTCGTCGAGCGCCTCCACCATCCCGGGGTGCACGAGGTACGCGCGGTCCTCCACCCCGAGGACCTCCTCCTCCAGCACCGCCACGTAGCGCGCGAGCACCGCGTCGATCTCCCCGGCGGTCGCCTCCCGGCCGATCGCCTGCAGCCCCAGCCGCGCGATGGCCCGGTCGGTCATCCCGTCGAAGGAGAAGTGGTCGCACGCGTCGGGGCGGTCGTAGCGGTCGGCGAACGCGCGGCGCAGCGCCTTGCGGCCGGCACCTCCCGTGTCCACCAGCGTCCCGTCGATGTCGAAGAGCAGGACCGTGGGCCTCATCGCGCCCACCGCCTGCGCGAGGCCACACCCAGCGCCGCCACCCCGAGCACCAGCCCGAACCCGGATGCTCCGCCCGCGCCCGCCGCGCAGCCGCACCCGCCGGAGTTCGCGGGCGGGTTCGAGGTGCCCGCGTCCTGCC
>CAZCWA010000073.1:0-14935 GCA_964502265.1 uncultured Myxococcaceae bacterium
AGGACGTGGTGGAGTTGCACGCGCACGGCGGGCCGCGGCTGCTGGCCCTGCTGCTGCGGGAGGTGCTCGCCGACGGCCGGGTGCGGCTGGCGGAGCCGGGCGAGTTCACCCGGCGGGCCTTCCTCAACGGGCGCATCGACCTGCAGCGGGCGGAGGCGGTGGCCGCGCTGGTCGGGGCGGAGAGCGAGGCCGCGGTCCGGGCGGCGGCGGCGCAGCTTCTGGGTGGGCTGTCGGCGCGGCTGGCCGGGTTGAAGGTGCCGCTGCTCGCCCTGCACACCGATCTCGAGGGGGTGCTGAACTTCCCCGACGAGGCCGAGGGCGCGGACGCAGGACACGAGGAGCGGTTGCTGCCCCTTCTGGCCGAATCGCGCGCGCTGGTGGCGGACGCCGAGCGCGAGGCGCTGCTGCGGCGCGGGGCGAAGGTGGCGCTCTTCGGGCCGGTGAACGCGGGGAAGAGCACCCTTTTCAACCGGCTGGTGGGCGCCGAGCGCGCCCTGGTGGACGAGGAGCCGGGGACCACGCGGGACGTGCTCGAGGCGCGGGTGGAGGTGGACGGGGTGGCGTGGACGCTGCTCGACACCGCCGGACTTCGCGAGACCCCCGGCCGCATCGAGGGCCTCGGCATCGCCCGCGCGCGCGAGGCGGTGGCCAGCGCCGACCTCGCCGTGCTGCTGCTGCCCGCGGGCGCCCTCCCCTCCTCCGTTCAGAACTGGCGGTCGTGGGCGGGTGAGGCGGTGCCGGTGCTGGTGGTGCAGGGGAAGGCGGACGTGCTCTCGGCAGAGCGTGCTTCCGGGGCTTCGGACGTGGCCTCCGTGGATGCGGCCCTGACCGTGAGCGGGCTCACCGGAGAGGGCGTGCCCGCGTTGCTGCGGGAGATCACCGGCCGGCTGATGGCCGGCGGCGCGACGGGCGCGGCGGTGATGGTCTCCGAGGGTCACGCGGACGCGCTGCGTCGTGCGGCGGATTCCCTGGAGCGCGCGCTGGAGGCCAGCCAGGTCTCGACGCTGGAGGTGGTGGCCGGGGAGCTCGCGCTCGCGCACGAGGCCCTCTGCGAGGTCACCGGCGAGCGCGCCTCCGACCAGGTGCTCGACGCCCTCTTCCGGCGCTTCTGCATCGGGAAGTAGCCGCGGCTCGCTCGAACGGGTGAGGCGTTAGTCGGCCCCGAATGCGCGGTCGGTGATGGCGTCACCGTGCTCGTTCCAGAACTCCGAGTGCCAGCGCTCGATCAGTTGGATTCCCTCCAGTTGAGGCGTCATCCGGTCGCGCTCGAGGCCCTCGAGGTATCGCCGCTGTCCCTCGATGAAGTGTTCTTTGAACCGCCGAGGGAACTCCGGATGGAGCCATGCGAGGTAGGCGCCGCTGACCGAGGATGCGGCCTCGATCCCCTCCGAGATGCGCGCCCGCAGAAGTTCCTCTCGCGGTGCTGGTCTCTCCTGCGCGATGCGGCTCGCTTCGTTGAAGGCGGTGAACGCCTTCGTCAGCAGGAGCTTGTCGCTTTCGAACGCCCTGGTCTCGGCGCGGGTTCCTGGCTTTGCACGCTCGGTGATGACCCCTGGGATCCAGGCCCATGGCCGGGCGACAGAGGGGGCGATTAGCAAGGCAATGATTCCCACGGTCACCAGCCAAAGGGTGAGGTTCGTAGCGTGGTGCTGAACGCTCGCCTTCCCTTCTCGCGCGGCGCGAACAGCTTCCTTCCCTGCATTGATGGCCGGCGAGGCGGCCACGATGGCGGCGACAACAAGAATGAGCCAATTCCAGAGGTCGCGCTCAGCCGCCAGAACCCGGGCTTGGCTGAGGACGATTGCCGCGAAGGCCATGCTCGCGTAGCTCTGCCCAAGCCCGCTGAGCACGATCCCGGCCCGGTGGCGCGCTCGGGACACGTTCCCTTCCGGCCCCGCGGCGAGCAAAGCGCCCGGAGCGCCCGCGAATCCGACGATGAAGGTCCAAAGAGCTGCTGCCGGCATGCCGACGAGCAGGATGAGAAGACTCCAGCCGATGTTGGACATGGGGCGGAGTTGCCAGAAGCCGTAAGAGCGGACAACTGAGTCATCAGCCACCACCCCGAGTACGATAGGACCCTGTGAAGTTGGATTGTTCCCTGTAGATGCTCCACCGAGGATGACTTCGAATCCTGGGACCGGAGGACGCGGCGCTCGCGACAGGAGGACGGGGCGCTTAGGGATAGCGAGCTTCTTTAGTGATGACCGGGCCGCCGTGCTTGGCCGGCCAGCGACCCCACCCGACGAGTTCGTGCGCGCCAGCACCGATGATTCCACCTTGCTCGCCACGCCGGGCCTGCACTTGCTCCAAGGGCTGCCCACCTTGTTGCCGTTCTGGGAAGTGCTGGTCCGTCTGCTCGCGCCGGTCGAGGGCTCACCTGTCAACGATGAAGCACCAGGCAGCTTTTCCGCGAGCCCGGCGTGAGGACCTCGGCTTCCTGAAGGAACGTGACCCCTCCGGCCGAGAGAGAAGAACACCCGAGAGCGGCGCCTAGGTCACCCAGCGTCCCTACCGATTATGGCTCCCGGCTGAGGACCCGGTCCAATCGATCGATAGTTCGCGCGGATCTCTAGGGACGAATGCTCAAAGCAAGCGCCGCTCCCGCGCGGCATCTCCAGCGTCTCCGCCGGCAGTCGAGCGCCGCGTCGGCGAGGGACACGTGGGCCCGCATCATTATATAGGCCCATGCCCGCGCGCCCTCCGAGCGCTGCGGCGAGCACGCTCCACCCGCACGTCAAGAAATCTGACAACACCTTGGTCCGTGGGAGAATCCCCCGCTGCGCATGAGCAAGCGGTGGGACGTCATCGTGGTGGGGTTGGGGCACGCGGGGGTGGAGGCGGCGTTGGCGTGTGCGCGGCTCGGGCTCGAGACGCTGGCCGTCACCCTGCGCCGGGACCGGATCGCGATGATGTCCTGCAACCCGGCGGTGGGCGGAACGGCGAAGGGACACCTGGTCCGGGAGCTCGATGCGCTGGGGGGCGAGATGGGCTTTGCCGCCGACCGCGCGGCCACCCACGTCAAGACGCTCAACGCGTCCAAGGGCCCAGCGGTCCGGGCGACCCGCATCCTCTGCGACCGCGACCTCTACGCGAAGGGCGTGGGGGCGACGATTCTGTCCCAGCCCCGGCTCACAGTGCTCGAGGACGAGGTCACCACCCTGCTGCACGAGGACGGACAGGTGCGCGGGGTTCGGCTCGAACGGGGAGGGGAGGCGCAGGCGGCGCGGGTCATCCTCACCACCGGGACCTTCCTCACCGCCGTGATGCACGTGGGCGACGCGCAGGAGGTGGGGGGGCGTCTCGGAGACCAGGCGGCGACAGGTCTCTCCGCCAGCCTGCGCGAGGTGGGCCTGGAGCTGGGCCGGTTCAAGACCGGAACCCCTGCCCGGCTGTTCCACCGCTCCATCGACTGGGACGGGTGCGAGGCCCAGCCCGGCGACGAACAGCCGCGTCCCTTCTCGCTGCGAACGGACCGGAGCGTCTTCCCCGCCCTCCCCCAGCTCACCTGCCACGTCACCTTCACCGGGCCAAAGACCCACCGGGTGGTCTCGGAGAACCTCCACCTCTCCCCGCTCTTCCAGGGCCGGATCGAGGGCCTCGGGCCCCGGTACTGTCCTTCGATCGAGGACAAGGTGGTCCGCTTCGCGCACCGGGAGCGCCACCAGGTCTTCCTCCAGCGCGAGGGGCTCGAGTCCGAGCTGGTCTATCCCGCCGGGCTGAGCACGAGCCTGCCGGCAGAGGCGCAGCTCGCGTTCCTTCGGACCATCCCCGGCCTCGAGTCGGTGGAGGTGGCCCGCTACGGCTATGCGGTGGAGTACGACTACGCGCCTCCCACCCAGCTTCAGGCCACCCTGGAGGCGCGATGCCTGGGCGGCCTCTTCCTCGCCGGACAGCTCAACGGGACCTCCGGCTATGAGGAGGCGGCGTTCCAGGGGCTGATGGCGGGGATCAACGCCGTGCTGTCGGTGAAGGGCGAGCCGCCCCTGGTGCTCGGACGCCACGAGGCCCACGGCGGGGTGCTCATCGACGAGCTGGTGTCCTCGGGCGTCGACGAGCCCTTCCGGATGATGACCGCGCGCTCCGAACACCGCCTGGTGCTGCGGGAGGGCAACGCGGACCTCCGCCTCCGGCGTCTCGGGCACCGCGTGGGGCTGGTGTCCGGCGAGGCGCTGGAACGGACCGAGGCCCGGCGCGAGGCGATCGCCTCCGAACTCTCCCGGCTTCGGGCGGGGCGGTGGGCGGCGGTGCTGCGCCGGCCGGGTGAGACCTGGCGTGGGCTCTCCGGGCGCGACCCCGGGCTGCCGGTTCTTCCCCCGGACGTGGTGGAGGAGGTCGAGGTCGAGCTCAAGTACGAGGGCTACGTGGCCCAGGCGGCCCGGGCAGCGGAGCGGGAGCGGGAGGCGTTCGACCATTGGCGCATCCCGGAGGACTTCACCTTCGACTCGGTGGAGGGCCTCTCCCACGAGGCGGCGGAGAAGCTCCAGCGGCACCGTCCGCAGACGCTCTCGCAGGCCCGGCGGGTGCCCGGGGTGACGCCGGCAGCGCTCTCCCTGCTCCTCATCCACCTTCGCCGCGCCGGCAACGCGCCGGTGCGCTAGATCGCCCTGTGGGAAAGGTGTGGACAGACGGAGGCCCTCCGTTTGTCCCAATGTTCCCGGGCACTTAGACCCCTTCACCGAAGAGGCTGCTGTGGAAAACACCGAGGATTTGGCGCTGCTGCGCGAAGGATGCGAGGCGCTCGGCGTGACCGTTTCCGACGAGGCGCTGACAGACCTGCTGCGCTTTCGCGGCGAGCTGTTGAAGTGGAACGACAGGGTCAATCTCACCTCCATCACCCAGACCCGGGAGGTGCTGGAGAAGCACCTGCTCGACTCGCTGGCGGTGCTCCCGGAGGTGGAGGGCGCGGGGAGCCTCCTCGACGTGGGCGCAGGTGGAGGCTTCCCGGGCATCCCCCTCAAGCTGGCGCGACGGGAGCTGGACGTCACCCTGGTGGACACCGTGGGCAAGAAGGTGGTGTTCATGAAGAACGCCATTGCGCGGCTCGGGCTCGGTGGGGGCGCGCGTGCGGTCCAGGCCCGGGTGGAAGGCTCGCCGGACCGGGAGGGGCTGAAGAAGGTCGACCTGGTGATCAGCCGCGCCTTCACCGACGTGGAGCGGTGGGTGCCGCTGGCGGTCCGGTACCGGAACGAGGGGGGGAGGGTGGTGGCCATGCTGGGCCAGCAGGCGGATCCTGAGCGGGTGGAGAGGGCGGCGGCCGAGGCAGGCGTCCGCCTCATCTCCGAGCGCACCTACCGGCTCCCGTGGAGCGGGGCAGAGCGGGCGGCACTGGTCTTCGGGTGAGCCGAGCCCTCGCACGGGCACGTCTCCCTGGGGTGTTCCACGTGGAACGCTGCCCAAGGCTGCCGCGGCCCCTGTTCCACGTGGAACATCGCCCAGAATCCCCGGCCCGTAGCCCAATGCAACGTATCGTCACGCATGTCAGACCGACGTCGTAGAACGAACCTCGACGCGGGACGTTCCTCCTTGGCTTGAACGTCTCCCAAATGACGTGTTAGCAACCAGCCCTCTGCCGCAGGTCCTCACGGGCCGAACCACGCGGCGGGGTCGCTCGAGAGCAGTAGGGGAGGAAGTACGGTGGGACGGGTCATCTGTATCTCGAACCAGAAGGGCGGCGTGGGGAAGACCACCACCGCCATCAACCTCGCGGCGAGTCTGGCCTCTGCGGAGCGCCGGACCCTGCTGGTGGACATGGATCCGCAGGGCAACGCGGGCAGCGGTCTCGGCCTCAAGGGCGACGACCTTCACGGCACCGTCTACGACGCGCTCATCGACGGGCGGCCGATGGCGGAGCTGGTCCACCCCACCGAGCTGCGCTACCTCCAGGTGGTGCCGGCCAACCAGGACCTGACGGGTGCCGAGGTGGAGCTCGTCGGACAGACGCGGCGCGAGTTCCGGCTGCGCGAGTCGCTGGCGGCGATCGCCCCCCAATACGACTACGTGATCATCGACTGCCCGCCGTCCCTGGGGCTGTTGACGCTCAACGCGCTCACCGCGGCGGACTCGGTGCTGGTGCCGCTGCAGTGCGAGTACTACGCGCTCGAGGGGCTCTCCCAGCTCATGCAGACCATCGATCTGGTGAAGCAGGGGCTCAACCCCGGGCTGGAGACGGAGGGCATCCTCCTCACCATGTTCGATGGGCGGGCGAACATCGCGAACCAGGTGGCCGAGGAGGTGCGCGGCTACTTCAAGGACCTGGTGTTCGGCGCGGTGGTGCCCCGGAACGTGCGGCTCTCGGAGAGCCCCTCGTTCGGCAAGCCCATCCTGCTCTACGACATCAAGTCCAAGGGCTGCGAGAGCTACCTGGCCCTGGGCAACGAGATCCTGCGCCGCGAAAAGGCGCGCGCGGCCTGACCGGCCCCCGCCCCCAACCGAGGAACACGTCCGTGATCGCCGTCGACAAGACCCCGAAGCGTGCGCTCGGGCGCGGGTTGTCCGCGCTCATCCCCCAGGCCGGCGCGGTGCCGGTCTCAGGCGAGCTGAAGGAGAAGGGCCTTCTTCGCCTGCCCATCGAGGCCATCCGCCGAGACGTGGGCCAGCCCCGGAAGACGTTCGACGAGGCCCGCCTGCGCGAGCTGGCGGACTCCATCCAGAGCCAGGGCCTCATCCAGCCGGTGCTGGTCCGCAAGGACAAGGACGGCGAGGGCTACGTGCTCATCGCCGGCGAGCGGCGGTGGCGGGCGGCGCAGCTCGCGGGGTTGAAGGACATCCCCGCGCTGGTGAAGGAGGTCTCGGAGACGCAGGCCTTCGAGCTGGCGCTGGTGGAGAACCTCCAGCGGGCGGACCTCAACCCCATCGAGGAGGCGGAAGGTTATCGCCGGCTCACCGAGGAGTTCGGGCTCACCCAGGAGCAGGTCAGCCAGCGGGTGGGCAAGGACCGGAGCACCGTGGCCAACGCGCTGCGGCTGCTGGGCCTGCCGGACGAGGTGAAGAGCCTGGTGGCCGAGGGCAGCATCAGCATGGGACACGCGCGCGCGCTGCTCGGGGTGCCGCGGATCCCGGAGATGGTGGACCTCGCCCAGCGGATCAGCCAGGACAAGCTCTCGGTCCGCGAGGCCGAGCGGATGGTCAAGGCGAAGAAGGACGCGCCGGCCGCCCCGGAGAAGAAGAAGGGCCCCGAGCACCGCGCGCTGGTGGAGGAGCTGCAGCGGCTGCTGGGGACGAAGGTCCGGATCAACGAGCGCGGGGGCGGGAAGGGGACGGTGGAGATCGACTTCTTCTCCTACGAGGACCTCGACCGGCTGCTGGCGCTGTTCCGGAGCGGGGGAAAGTAGGGGATGGGGCTCTTCGACAAGGCAGACAAGGGCGGGAGCGGCGATGCGCCGGTGTCCCGGCGGGAGGAGGACCGAGTGCGACGGGAGAGCGACGTGATTCAGACCCTGATCGGGAAGGGCTCCGAGTTCGACGGCAAGCTGACCTTCGAAGGCCAGGTGCACATCGAGGGCAAGTTCAACGGGCAGATCAACACCCGGGACACCCTGATCGTGGGCCAGAGCGCGAAGGTGACGGCGGAGATCAGCGCCGGCACGGTGGTCATCCACGGCAGCGTGGAGGGGAACATCAAGGCCTCGGTGCTGATCGAGATCCACGCCAGCGGGCGGGTGAAGGGGAACCTCGAGAGCCCGGCGCTCTCCATCCAGAAGGGCGCCACGTTCGAGGGCACCTCGAAGATGGAGGGCACCAAGGGCGCCGCCCCGGCGACGCCGGTCGAGGCGGCCCGCAAGTAGGTGCTGCGCCCGCGCGTGCAGCCGTCCGTCTGGGCCCGCGCCGCGCTGGTGGCGGTCCTCGGGCTGTCCGTGGCCGGGTGTCCCTCTGAGGATGCGAAGCGCGCGGACCCCACCGGGCGCACGGACCTCCCGGGCAGGGACGCGGGCAGAAGCGCCGGGGCCGCGGCGATGCCGGTGGACGGGCTGCGGCTCTCCCTTCCGCCCGGCTGGACCGCCACCCCCGAAGGTGAGGAGGCGCTGGTGATCGGCCGGGGTGGACGGCGGATCGCCCGCCTGTCCCGGAGCACCGCGAAGAGCCTCCCGACGGAGGAAGCCCTGCGCGCCTCCCTGGAGCGCGCGCTCGCAAGCGCCGGGGCCAACTCCGGAACCGGGACCGGGACCGGCACGGACACAGAATCGGAAGCTGCCCGCGTGGATGCGCTGCCGCTCGGAGAGGACGCTTCCTCCCCGCACGAAGACACGGACTCGGTGAGGTGGCTCGGCCGGGTGGAGACGGCAGACGCGGGCGCGACGTACGTCGGCCTGTGTGCCAAGCGGGTGGGTGAGGTGGGCGTGGTGCTGCTGGGGACGCTCCCCGGTGCGTCCGAGGCCGATGCCCGCGCTGCGCTGGGGGTCTGCACTTCCCTGAGCTGGGGCCCCGCACCGCGGTGACGCCCCGTCCGCAGCTCAGGTCTCGAGCACCGGAATGTAAAGCCGCCTGACACGCTGCATGCTGAAGCCGACGTTGAGGGAGAGCCCTCGGGCCTGGCGGGAGGTGCCGCCCTGGGGCTCGGAGCCACCACCGGGGCCGCGGTCCTTGCGGAGCGCGCGCTCGAGGGCTGCCTCCAGCTCGTGGGCTTCGAAGGGCTTGGAGAGCCACGCGGCCGCACCGGCCTGCCGAGCCCGGGTGGCGAGCTGGGTGGCCGCGGAGGCGAAGACGACCGGAAGCTCGATGCCCCGCCGCTTCAGCTCGGCCATCAGGGACTCGCCGTCCATCACCGGCATCATCAGGTCCAGCACCATGGCGTCGAACTTCTCGCCGGCCAGACGCTGCAACGCCTGCTCGCCGTTGTAGGCGATCTCCACCTGATAGCGGCCCTCCAGCACCAGCTGCAGCGCCTCGCAGATGTCGAAGTCGTCATCGACGATCAGCACGCGGTTCATCAAGTTGCCCATCCTCTACGACCCACCCGGCGAGGGCGATATTTCGATCAGCGACGTCTCGGCTCACGTCCAACCGTGAACATAAACCTGCCTGGCTGCCCGGCATAGAATCTGTTCCCCGTGAACGTCCGACACCTGCCCCTCCCTGCGGCGCTGGTCGCCTTGACCCTGAGCACCTGGCTGACCCCGGGCTGTGCTGCGCGGACGGCCTCGGGCGCCTCGGGCGGGGCGGGGACCGGGAGCGAGGCACGCGAAGCCGGGCCGATCCGGGACGAGCGGATCCCCTCCACCCGGCAACCGACACAGGAGGAGCTGGAGCACGCCTTCGGCGGGGGTGAGCCTCGGCGCACGAACCCGGACGTGGAGGACGGACGCGTCGTCGCCCCGATGCCCACGGCGGAGGAGGCCGCGCAGCTCGAGGCGAAGAAGGCCTTCAACGCCGCGGCGACGCAGCTCGAGGCGGAGCTGAGGCGGGGACAGATGAACGGTCCGACCGGGCTGCGCGAGCGGGCGTCGGCGCTGGAGACGGCGGCGAAGGTGCTCGGGCCCGAAGAGCGGGTGCGGGCGCTCTCGCTGCGCGCGGCGGCGGCGAGGCTCGAGGGCGAGGCTGCGGAGGCGCACGCGCTCTCGTGGTCATGGCTTCGAAGCTGTGGTCCCACCGAGGTGGAGGCCTGCCGGAGGGCCGCGCTCGCCGAGGCAAAGCGCACCGCGGCGGCGGCTCCGGACCCGAAGCGGGCGATGAAGCGGGTCGCGGAGGTCCGCGAACACGACGGCTGCGTCCGTTCCGCCGAGGGTGCGGCGCGAAAGAAGGAGGCGCCCCTGCCGCCGTGTCTCTCCCAGGCGGCAAGCCAATACCGGCGCGAGGGAGACCATCTGATGACCGCGCGCATCGCCGCCGCGCGGGCCGAGTCGAAGAGCCGGGTGCACCCTCAGGGCGCGCCGATGGATCTCGAACGCGCCGCGGCCCTCTGCACCGAGCCCAGGTGCCGCGAGGTCCGGCGCCGGCTGTGGCAGCGGCTCGCGCAGGTCCACGCGGTGAACGGCGACCGGGAGGGCGCGGCCCGGGCGGCCCTGAAGGACGTGGGCCTCCACGCCGAGTCGCTGCCACCGTCCGAGCGCACCTGGGCCCGGACCGAGCTCGCGGAGAAGCACTGCTCGGCGCTCGACGCGGAGGCGGGGACGGGCACATGCCGCCAGCTCGAGCACCGGCTGCTCGGCCGGCACCACTACACGGACTTCTCCCGCGCGCGCAGTCCCGGAGGCGAAGGTCTCCCGGCGCAGACCGTCCGGACGGTGAACACCCACTACGCGCCCACCTTCGAGCCCTGTCTCATCGCCCAGGCGGCGCGGCTGCGTCCGCCGGCGCACGAGCAGTACACGGTGCACTGGACGGTGGGGAACGACGGCCGGGTGACGCGGATGGCGCTCTCGCGCAGAGAGCTGCAGGACGGTCCGCTGGCGAGGTGCCTGCGCGAGGCGCTCGGGCTCTGGCGCTACCCGCGCTTCGAGGGCGAGCTGCAGCACGTGGAGCAGTCTTTCGGCGTCACCGCCCGCCCGCGCTGAGCCCCTCCCATCGAGCCGAGGTCACGCAGGCCGCGCGAGGGTGAGCGCGAAGTCGCCCGCGCCGTCGGTCCACCGCTGCACCACCTGCAGGCCCGCCAGGCCCAGCTCCCGGTCCACGTCCTCCGGCGCGAACTTGCAGCTCACCTCGGTGCGCAGCGGCTCGCCCTCCTCGAAGGAGAGTTCGAGGTCCAGCGCGCGCAGCCGCACCTTCTGCCGGCGCGTGGAGACGAGGAGCATCTCGATCCACCGCTGCCGTTCGTCGAAGCGCGCGAGGTGCTCGAAGGCGTCCGGATCGAAGTGGGCGCCGAGCTCCCGGTTGAGCACCGGGAGCACGTTGAGGTTGAACTGCGCGGTCACGCCCGCCGCGTCGTTGTAGGCCGCGTGCAGCCGCGCGCGATCCTTCAGGAGATCCGTGCCGAGCAGCAAGCCGTCCTCCGCCCCCATCCCCGCCCTCACCTCCCGGTAGAACGCGGCGCGCTCACGGGGCTCGAGGTTCCCCACCGTGCCGCCGAGGAAGGCGACGAGCCTGCGTCCCCCGCGAGGCAGCGCGCCGAGGTGATGGCCGAAGTCCCCCACCACCGCGTGCACCCGCAGCTCGGGATAGGCCTCGACGAGCGCGCGGGCGGTGGACACCAGCATGCTCTCCGAGACATCGAAGGGGACGTAGCGCCGCAGCGTGCCGCACACCCGCATCGCGTCGAGCAACAGCCGCGTCTTCTCCGAGGAGCCGCTGCCCAGCTCGACCAGCGTGTCCGCTCCGGAGAGCGCGGCGATCTCCTCCGCGTGCGCGTGGAGGATCTCCCGCTCGCGCCGGGTGGGGTAGTACTCCGGCAGCCGGGTGATGGCCTCGAAGAGCAGGGAGCCGCGCTCATCGTAGAGCCAGCGGGGCGAGAGCGCGCGTGGCCTCCGGAGCAAGCCGCGGCGGGCCTCTTCGAGCACCGTCCGTCGGAGCGCGCGGGCGTCGCCGACGACCTGCACCGTCAGTCGATCTTCTGTGCCGTGGAGGGGATAGGCGATGGTCATGTCGAACCTCTGGAACCTCAGGAACCTCTGAAGGACCCGGCGGCGGCCGGCTCAGGCGTCACGGGCGCACCGGAAGCCGGCGAAGATCTGCCGGCGGATGGGGAAGTCCCAATTGCGGAAGCTGTTGCGGATGGCGAGCGGGTGGGTGGACCAGGCGCCGCCGCGCAGCACCCGGTAGCGGTCACCGAAGAAGACCTCGCTGTACTCGGGATAGGGAAACGCGCGGAAGCCCGGCCAGGGGCGGAAGGAGGACGCGGTCCACTCCCAGACGTCGCCCAGCATCCCCTCGCAGCCCACCGCCGAGGCGCCCGCCGGATGCGAGCCGATCGGCGAGGGGCCCCACCTTCCGGTGCAGAGGTTCGCGCGGTCCGGCGACGGCGGCGCGTCCCCCCACGGAAAGCGGCGGCGCCTGCCGGAGTGCGGATCCCACGAGGCGGCCTTCTCCCACTCCAACTCGGTGGGCAGCCGGCGCTCCGCCCACCGCGCGAAGGCCGCTGCCTCGTACCAGCACACGTGCACCACCGGCTCATGGCGCGGGACCGGCTCGCGCACCCCGAACCGCAGGCGGAACCAGTCCGAGCCCTCGCGCTCCCAGAACAACGGCGCCTGCAGCCCTTCGCGCGCGCGGTGCGCCCAGCCCGCCTCCGACCACAGCTCCCGCCGCGCGTAACCGCCGTCTTCGATGAAGTCGAGGTAGCGGCCGTTGGTGACCGGATGCCGATCGATTCGAAAAGAGGGGACATCGACCGCGTGCGCCGGGCGCTCGTTGTCATACGCCCACGGCTCGTCGTCGGTGCCGATGAGGCAGGGCCCTGCAGGGACGAAGACCTCCGCGTCCGCCGCCACACGCGCCATGTCCGAGCCTTCACCTTCGCTCTGGAGCACCCGCGCACGCAGGGGCGCTTTGGGCATGAGCTGCACCGCGGCCAGCATCGTCTCCACGTGTTGGTGTTCGTGCTGCGCGACCATGCCCCACACGAAGCCGTCCCGAAGCAGCGCCGCCGCGCCGTCGGGTGCGCGCGCCCTCCCCTCCGAGAGGCATGCGAGCCACTCGAGCGACCGCGCCCTCACCGCGTCCAGATAGGCCCGCGCCTCGTCCGGAGGGGGCAAGGGCAGACGCTCCCGCGAGGACCGGGGGTGACGGACGGCGTCGTAGAGCGCATCCACCTCCGGGGGTGCGAGCCGCGGGGCGCCGAGCGCGCGCAACAGCCACTGCTCCTCGTAGTTGGCGAGGTGGCCCAGGTCCCAGACCAGCGGAGACATCAGGGGCGAGTGCTGCCGGACGAGCGCCTCGTGAGACAGACCTTCGATGAGGCAGACCGTGCGCGCGCGTGCCTCGGTCAACGCACGGGCCGCCCGGACGGCGTCCTCTTCCCCAACCCTCGCCGCCATCCCCGGGAGCACCGGGGGACCGTAGGGCGCGTCCCGCTGGCCGCCAACGCATCCCGGGACGCCTCCGCGCGTGGTCGACGTTGGACGCCGCGCGTGAGCCTTTCAAACGTTCACTGGTGGCCAGCGGCGGCAGTGCTGCCGGGCGGTCGTGTGGCTGCCGTCCATCGCATACGTCTTTCTTTTCCATTCTCACGGTTTGGGGCTGGCGCATTGCCGGCTCAGGCGTGCGTGCAGAACTTTGCCCCGGAGGCATGGGGTACATGGACGCGATCGAGCTGTTGACCCGGGAGCACCGCGACGTCGAGGACCTCTTCGACGCGCTGGACGTGACGGACCTGCCCGAGCGCAGGAGGGAGCTGTTGGAGGAGCTGGCGCAGCGCCTCGTGGTGCACAGCCTGCTCGAGGAGGAGCACTTCTATCCCGCCCTCCGCAGCCATGCGCCGCACCTGGTGGAGGGCTTCTTCGACGACCACGCGGAGGTGCGCCGGTCTCTCGGACGGCTGCTCGCGATGCAGATGGACGACGAGCGCTTCCGGGAGCGGGTGGACCTCTTGCGGCGGATGGTCGAGTCCCACGTGGCGCAGGAGGAGCGGGACCTCTTCCCCCAGGCGCGCGCGTCGCTCGGAGACGGCACCCTGCGGGCGCTGACCGGCGAGCTGCTCGCCACCCGCGACGCTTCGAGCGAGGTCGATCCCCTCGAGCTCATCGACCCCGAGGGCGCCGAGCCGGTGCCCTGACACCCATTCACTGGCAGAAGAACAGAACAATTCGACAGCCTGCCGGGCGCGCGGTACAAGCCCGCGCATGGCCCGAAATCAACAAAACAAGACGTCTGTCGAAGATGCATTCCGAGCGATGATCCGCAACGAGATCGAGAGCCAGCTCGGCCCCCTGCAGGATGCGGTGGCCCGGCTGAACGACTTCGCCGCGCGGTTGGCGCCCCTCACCTCGTTCATGGGCGGCGGCGCAGCAGTCCGCGGCCCTGCGCCTGCGCCCGCTGGCGCGAAGAAGGGGCGTCGCGGTCGTCCGCCCCGTTCGCAGAGCGCTTCGGCGGGAGCCGGCGGCGAGGCGGGCTGCGGCATCAAGGGCTGCACGCGTCCTCCCCGGTCGAAGGGGTACTGCGCGGCCCACTACCAGAAGCTCCGCACGCTCTCCCTCCGCGGCGAGCGCCCGTCCGGCTGGGTGGACTTCCCGGCGCCCGGCAGCGTGGACGACGTGGTGCTTCCGCGCGGTCGCGCCGCTGCCAAGGCGAAGGCCGCCACGCCGAACGCCTGAGCAGCAAGGTCTGAAGTTCGTCCGGTGCAGGCAGCCAGGCGCGTGACGCGGTGAGCGCGCGCGCCGGAGGTTGCCGCACCGGAGCCTTTCCGGCTTGATGCGCCCATGTCCCGGCGCGAGCTCGAAAGCGGCATCCACCTCAACTTCTCCGGCGCGCTCAGCTACGGCGACTACCTGCGCCTCGATCAGCTCCTCGGCGCGCAGACCCCGCTGTCCACGCACCACGACGAGCTGCTCTTCATCGTCCAGCACCAGACCTCGGAGCTGTGGATGAAGCTGCTCATCCACGAGCTGCGGCTCGTGCTGTCAGAGCTGCGCGCGGACCGGCTGCAGCCCGCGTTCAAGGCCTTCGCCCGGGTGGCGCAGATCCAGCGGATGCTCTTCGAGCAGTGGGCGGTGCTGGAGACGCTCACCCCGTCGGACTACCTCGAGTTCCGCGACGAGCTGGGCAAGAGCTCCGGCTTCCAGTCCTGGCAGTACCGCGCCATCGAGTTCCTGCTCGGCAACAAGGACGAGGCGCTGCTCGGGCCGCACGCCCACCGCCCGGACATCCACGGCGAGCTGCGCGCCATCCTCCAGGCGCCCTCGCTCTACGACGAGTTCTTCCGCTACCTCGCGCGCCGTGGCCTGCCCATCCCCGCCGAGCACCTCGAGCGCGACTTCACGCGGCCGCACGTGCGCAGCGAGGCCCTGGTCGAGGTCCTGCGCACCGTCTACGAGGACACCGACCGGTACTGGGACGCGTACGAGCTGGC
>CAZCWA010000074.1:0-14884 GCA_964502265.1 uncultured Myxococcaceae bacterium
CGGGCAAGGGCACCGGGCTGGGCCTGGCGATCAGCGCCGAGACCGCGCGGCGCCACGGCGGCCGGCTCCTCCTCGTGCCGCGGCCCGGAGGCGGGGCCGTGTTCCAGCTCCGGCTGCCCCTGCGCGACGCCGAGGTGAGCGATCCGCAGGTGCCCATCGTCGCCGCGCCGGTGGTGGGCGCGGGCGTCTGATCGCGGAGTGTCTTCACGGGTTTGTGCGAGCGACCCCGTCCGCGGAACGGGACGCCGTCCACCCCGGGAGACACTTGCGCGCGACCGGGATGAGCGTCCTCCGTGCACGCGACGCGCGGCACGGTGAGTGCTCCAAGGGCGCGCCATGCCCCGCACCGTCCGCCTGCTTCGCGTTGCCTCCTTGATCGCGGTCCTGCCCCTCGCAGCGCTCGCGCAGTCCTCCACGCCGTTCACCCACGCCGGGCTGACGCTGACGCTGCCGGGCACCTGGACCAAACACACCGAAGGCTCCAGAGGGTCGGTGCTGGTGGGCCCGGGGCCTGAGCCGATCGCGATGCTGATGGTGATGAACCCCGTCGCTCGCGAGGGAGAGCTGTCGCTCGACCTCAATCGGATGGCGACGCGGGAGGCCGGGGCGAGGCCGCTGCTCGACGCGGATCCCATTCCGCCACGGGTGGTGCGTGCGGAGGGGCCGAAGGGGACGGTGACGTGGGCCTATCAGCGGCGCGTCTACGAGGAGAATCCCCAGCCGATCGAGCTCCACTGGTACGGCTTCGACGGTGGTGAGACGCTGCACGCCGTCGCGCTGGTGGGGACCGCCGACAATCCCGCCCTGACCGCACTCAACGAGCGGATGGCCGAGTCCTTCCGCACGGCCCGGCTCTCGCCCGCTTCGGCTGCTGACGCCGAGACCCAGCCTCCGCCCCATCGGGATTCGTCGTCCCGCGCCTGGCCGGTGATGCCGAAGGGAACCGGCTCGGGCGGGACCGTGCCGTTCAAGCTGCAGTCGGTGCGTCATGTCACCTCGGCTGGACCCGCCTACCACCTGCTCCTCGCGCAGAATCCGGATGGGAGGCTCTTCATCTCCCACAACGGCCGCGACTCGGTGGTGCTGCCGCCCGAGGCCTCGGGGGTCTTCGAGTGGACCGGCGATGGCAGGGTGTTGGTGATGGGGCAGGGGGACGCAATCGATCACCTGGGGATGAACTCCCGCCGGGTGACGGACGTGTGGACGGACAGGAGCGGCACGCTGTTCGCCGCCTTCGATGGATCCTACGGGCGGGTCCCCATGCAGGGCGTGCTGGCGCGGCTGCCCGACGAGACGTTCGTGAAGGTCGCGGATGTGGCCGCGATGCGCGCGCTCGGGGACGGGACGGATTGGGGCATCGACAGCGCGTTCTCCGTCGCGCCAAACGGGGACACGTGGATGTTCGTGAAGCAGGGGCTGGGCGAACCCCGCGTCGGCCTGATGCAGCGCGCCGGGGCGGGCGAGTGGCGCCTGCGCGAGGTGCACCCGTTCCCGCAGGGAGAGGTCCCCCAGCCGAAGGTGCTGGGGTTCGGCACCGCGGATCCGTTCGGTGGGTACGTCTTCTTCCGGGACGGCGACCTGTGGCGGTTCACGCCGGACGCGCCGGCCCGGCTTCTCGCGAAGGTGGACCTGGCGCTCGAGGAGGGGACCCGCATCACCGGGCCGGTGGTGACGCCGGATGGCCACGTGTGGCTCGCGCTCTCGCCTTCGCGTGAGGTGATGCAGTGGACGGAGGCGCACTCGCCCACGCATCGCAAGCTGCTGACCTCGGTGGTCGCGGGGGGCTCCTCGGGGCTCGTCCGGATCACGCCCGATGGCCGCGGCGGCTCGACCGTGGCGGTGATCTCCGCGAGCGCGCTCCGCAAGGAGATGGGCCGCGTTCACGGGGAGGCCCCGGCGAAGGTCCGGATCGTGAAACTGCAGCCCGACCACGCCACCGGAGGGCTCGCCGGCTACGACTCCGACGGCAGGCTGCACTTCCGGCTGGTGCCGGGGCGGTAGGAACAAGGACCTGCTCCAGCGCGCCCGCACCTCGCGGAAGGCGCGCAAGGACGTCGCGGTCCCGGAGTGAGCGCGCGCTACCGGCGCACCTGCCACCAGCGGTAGTGCAGCCGGAGTCCCTCGCTCTCCACCGCGAAGGCGAAGGCGTGGGCCGTCGAGACGACGCGCAGGCCCGCGCGCGCGATTGCCGCCTCGCACCCGGAGCGCGACCAGAAGTGCAGCGTCACGGGGGGCTCCGCCCCGAGCAACACGCGGGTGGGGCTCTCATGGCCGGGAAGATCAAAGCGCCGCTCGAGCACCGAGAAGAGCAGGCGCCCACCCGGCCTCAGCGCGGCCGCGAGGTTCCCCAGCGTCCCCTCCAGGTCGCTGCAGAAGTCGAGGCAGCCGGCAGCCAGCGCCACATCGAACAATCCCAACGTGGCAGGCAGTGGTTGCGCGTAGCTGTGCTGGAGGTAGCGCCCGTGTGGGCGGCCGGAACGCGCCACCTCGAGCATCCGCTCGGAGAGATCCAGGCCCACCACCTCCACCGACGGGGGCAGGTCCCGCGTGAGCTGTCCGCCGCCGCAGCCCACGTCCAACACCCGAGCGTGCGGGAAGACCGCGTCGGCGAGGAAGGACGCCACGCGTTCGGCGTAGTGGTGCAGCGACGGGTAGAGCGCCTCGTAGAGCCCGGCGACGCCGTCGTAGAGCGCGCCGACGCGGGACTCCTCGTCTGCGGGAGGGTGGGGCATGGGGACCTCCTACTGCGAACGCGGACTGTTGAGGGGGTGGAGGACCTGCTGCGGAAGAGGTACGGGCTGCCGGCGCCGGTGCCTTAGCGGGGCGGCCTCGGCAGTGGTGCGAGGCCTCATCCCGTGACAAAACTCCAGAGATGGAACCGATGCTGGCGCGCCGGCCTGAAGCTGTGACGCCGACCATCGACGAGCTGCTCACGCGCATCAAGACGGGCCGGGTACGGATCCCTGTCTTTCAGCGTCCCTTCCAGTGGAACGAGAAGGACGTCCGCCTGCTCCTCGACAGCATCGTGCGGGGGTACCCCATCGGGACCCTGCTCTTCTGGAAGCGCAGTGAGCCTGCGCGCGCGGGCCGCGTCCTGGCCGGTCCCCACTCGTTTCTTGCCCCTGAAGCTGCGGACGCATGGTGGGTGGTGGATGGTCAGCAACGGCTGACGTCTCTGGCAGGCGCGCTGCTTCGCCGGACGCGCGGAGAGGGGCCACCCGAGATTCGTGATCTCTATGTCGTGGCCTACGATCTGGCGCAGCAGGCGCTGGTGACGCCTCGCAAGAATGACGCGTGGAAGCGGGAGTGGCTGCCGATGGAGCGTCTCGCGGACGAGGAGGACTTCCTCGACTGGCTCGACCGACACCGGAACGTCTACACGCCCGAGCAGAGACAGCAGGCCATCCGGCTGAGCAAGGCCATACGTCAATATTCTGTACCGGCGTATGTCGTTGCCTCAGACGACGAGCAGGTCCTCGCGCACATCTTCAATCGCACGAACACCAGCGGGAAGCCGCTGAAGAAGAGCCAGATCTTCGATGCGCTGCACCGCACCCTTGCGGGAGAAGGACAGGGGCTCGCATCTCTTGAATCGGCCGTCACGGACCTCGGGTTCGGCTCAATCGACTCCGAGTGGCTCTTGAAGGTCGTGGTTGCCGTCGCCGGTCAAGACATGACGCGTGTGACGAACGAGCGCGTCAGCGATCCGGCGCTGGCCCCGTACGTGCCGCGCGCTGCTGCCGCACTTCGGAACGCAATTGTCTTCATCCAGGAGGCGGGGGTTCCGCATGAATCCCTGCTCCCATACAGACTGCCCATCGTCATTCTCGCGCAGTTCTTCGACCGCCACCCGGAGCCCGGGCCGCGGAGCAGGGTGCTGCTGAAGAGGTGGTTCTGGCGGGCCATCGCGTCGGACAACGTCTTGGGGCGAGATGTGGTCCAGGTGCGCTGGATGCAGGACGCCATCGGCTCGGACGAGGAGGAGAGCATCCAGGCGCTGCTTCGTGCGACGCCGAGGCCAGATCAGGCCGAGACCTCCGCCTTCAAGCGCTTTGACCGCCGCTCCGCCGCCACCCGCCTCGTCCTCCTCGCGATGGCCGACCTTCAGCCGCGGAGTCTGGTGGATGGGCGGAAGTTCGAGCTGCCCGACGTGCTCATCCAGGACGCGGCGAACGCCATACAGGTCTTCGAGAAGGCAGACCCGGGGGCCGCTGCCAGTCTGGGCGCTCGGATCATTCATTCGCCGATGACTCTGTCTGAGATTCGGGATGCGTTGCTCTCGGCGCCCGAGGAGGTGCTCCGTTCGCACGCCATCACGGACGCGGAACATCGTTACATGAAGGCCGGCGATTGGGCTTCGGCTGTAGAGTCTCGAGTCGACAGACTGGCAGCGACGGTTCATCACTTCGTCCAGGCCCGCACCGGAGGCGATGACAACGATCGCCCGTCCATCGACGCTCTCATCATCCCGGATGAGGCATGACCATGCGGCTCCCGTCGCGCCTGCGGATCCTCCTGGGCGAGGTTGAGGTCGGGACGCTCGACCGGCTCGACGGAGACCGGACCGAGTTCCGCCTGCTGCGTTCGTACATCGACCTGCGTCCGCGTCCGGTGCTGGGGCAGCGCTTCGAGGATGATCCGCTCAGCCCGCGCCGCGCCCGCATGCGCGTCCCCCGCTGGTTCTCGAACCTGCTACCGGAAGCGAGGCTGCGCGAGCTCGTGGTTCGGAAGGCGGGCGTGGACCCGGAGCGGGAGTTCTTCATCCTCTGGCTGCTCGGCGAAGATCTCCCCGGGAACGTCCGGGCGGTACCGGACTTCGAGACCGCTCCACCCGCGCAGCCCGGCGACGATGCGTGGCCGGCGAGCGGTCCTGACACCCACTTCGAGGGGCCGCTGAAGGCCTCGATCGCGGGCGTACAGCTCAAGTTCTCCATGCTGCGCGAAGGACGAGGCCTGACACTGCCAGCGTCCGGGCTGGGCGGGGATTGGATCGTCAAGCTCCCGGACAACCGCTGGGGAGGGGTTCCGGAGAACGAGTTCGTCACCATGACGTGGGCGCGCAAGAGCGGGCTGGACGTCCCCGAGTTCGAGCTGCGTCCGGTGGCTGAGCTCCGCGGGCTGCCTGTCGAAGCCGAGTCACTTCCCGGCAACGCTTTCGCCATCCGCCGCTTCGACCGCACCCCGGAGAAGGGGCGGGTCCACATCGAGGACTTCGCGCAGGTGCTGGACCTCTTTCCCACGCACAAAGAGAAGTACTCGAAGGCGAACTACGAGACGCTGGGCAATGTCATTCTTCGCGTGGCGGGTGAGGCCGAGTTCGAGAAATATGTCCGGCGGTTGGTGTTCGTGATTGCAAGTGCGAACGGCGACGCGCACGTGAAGAACTGGTCGCTCATCTATCCGGACGGGTACCGCGCCGAGTTGTCTCCCGCGTACGATCAGGTGTCGACGATCGAGTTCATCGAGCACGACACGCTGGGGCTGAACCTCGCGGGCAACAAGAAGTGGGAGGCCATCTCGGAAGGGAGCTTCCTGGCCATGGCCCGTCGGCTGGGTGTCGATGAGGTGCCTGTCCAGAAGATCGTTCGAGACCAGGTCGAGCGGACGCGCAGCGCGCTCACAGAAGTGGTGGAGCTGCCAGAGATGTCCAGGGTCCTCCGCCAGCGGCTCGAAGCGCACTGGCAGCGCGTGCCGCTCTTGCGCGGAGCCTGACCTCCGGCCCACTGCTCATCGGCCCTGCCGCTTCGGCCCCCGGCGCAGCGACGCGAGCTGCGCCTTCGCCTCCTTCAACGCCCGCGATGCCTCGTCCGCGCGCTGACGGGCCTCGCGCGCGCGGGCCTCGGCCACGGTGGCGAAGCGCTCCAGCATCGTGGCGCGCTTCTCGGCCTGTGCCACCGCCTCCTCCGCCTGCTTCCGTTCCCGCTCGTGGGCCGCGGCCTCACGCCGCGCTGCCTCGCGCTCAGCCTCCTCCTCCTCCTTGCGTGAGGTGCCCTGCTGTCGCGCGGCGCCGCCCTTCAGCACCTGCAGCGGCGACACGAACCCGAACCCTGCAGCGGAAACGTCCTCCACGAGCGTCCCTTCCCGCAGCGCCTCGCGGACCTCGTCGTCGCCCGTCGCCGCCGCCATCAGCGAGTCCCGCATCCGCTCCTGCACCTGCGGGGACGACGGCGCCTTCGCCTCGCGCAGGGTCCGCACCGCCGCCTTCAGCGCCGCCGCCACCGCGGCCTGGAACGCGCGTTGGGCCTCCCTCAGCTCGTCCGCGCCGCCTCCGCTCACCGCGCGGCGCTGGGTCGTCCGCACCCGCTCCGCGCTCTGCAGCAGCGCCTTCAGCGCGGCGTCGTCCCGGCGCGCGAGCCGGTTCAACGCCCACACCGACGGGCTCGGCTTGCGCTCCGAAGCCAGCGCCTTCGCGGCCCCGGCGAAGCCCTCGTCCTTCAGCGCCCGGGCGCGCTTCTTCCGCTCGGCCACGAAGAGGTGGGGCGGCACCTCCAGGAGCGCCGCCCGAGCCCGGGCGAGCGCGGCCGCCTCCTCTCCCTCCCGCTTCGCCATCGCGCGCCCCTAGGTCCTTCTGCCCACGTCCTCCACCGGAGGCGTGGAGCCTGGGCCCGTCCTGGGCGAGGCCGGCCGGCGGGTGCGGCGCTGCGGCGGTGGGACCACGTAGGGGCGGAACATCACCTCCCACAGGGCGAGCCGCTGCGAGCGGGGCCGCGGCCGGAGCTCACCCATCGGGGGCCTTGCCACCAGCGCGGTGATGAACGCGGCGAGGAACGCGGTGCCGACGAGGATCACGAACGAGAGCACCACCTCCCCGGGCACGGGCCCGATGTGCGCGCGGTCGAAGAGCTCGTCGAAGGTCCGCACCGGGCGCGGGTGGGAGGTGATCTTCACGAACCAGGCGATGAGCAGCACCAGCATGATCGGCCCGTAGGCGCGGTTCATGCGGGTGGCGATGGCGGCGAAGAGGCTGAGCTGGATCTGCGGGCGCGACATCTCGGCGGCCAGCTCCCGCATCGCGTCCGGGTCCACCGGCTCCTGGCGGAGCAGCGGCGTCCAGTAGCCGCCCTCGATGAGGCGCACCCGCCGGTTCCACAGGTCGTAGTAGCGGTAGCGCCGCGCCTCGAGCAGCAGGAAGGAGGTCACCATCCAGAAGCCCACCAGGAGGATCACGTGGGAGGCGGCGGGGGAGGCGAAGCCGAGCGAGATCACCGCCGCGGTGGTACCCAGCGCCCAGTTGGTGGTGGTGTCCAGGCGGGTGCGCCAGGTGTCCGAGCGCGAGAGTTCCCCGCGGAACAGGTGCGCCATCACCGTGGGAGAAAGACCGGGTCCCCCGCCCCCTCGCTTGCCGGTCTCGTTGAGCATCTCCCAACGAAGGTGGGCGCGCGCGCCGCGGGGGGCAATCCGGCTGGTCGCCCTGCCGCGCGATGAACAGATTCCCTCGCGTATGCCCCGCTCGTTCGATCCCGTCCAGCAGCTCGCCACCGTGGTTCTCGACGAGAAGGAGCGGATCGCGCGGCTGTGGAGCAAGCGCCTCAAGCTGGAGCTGCACGAGGTCGAGGTCCGCACCCGCGACATGCGGCGCCCCCTCCTGCGCATGCTCGGCGAGCTCGGCCGGCTGCTGCGCGACCGGGGCGAGGAGGCGCTGCGCCTGTGGCCGGAGTCCGTGCGGCTCCACGGGGCGGAGCGCTACGAGCTCCGCTACGACGCCTCGGACGTGGCCCGCGAGCTCAAGGCGCTCCACCAGGTGCTGCTGCGCGTCTACACGCGGCGGCGCGGCGGGGTGGAGCCGGAGGTGGCCGAGCTCATCGCCGAGCTGATCGGCGAGGCGGCGGCCGCGATGCAGTCCTCCTTCGCCCGCGTGCTCCGCGCCGAGGAGGTGCGGATGCGCGAGACGGCGGTGATGGAGTCCCTGCTCGAGCACATCGACGTGGGCGTGCTGCTCGCCGAGGACGACGGGCGGATCTCCTACGCCACCCCGCCGGTGTCGCGGCTCCTGGGCCTGCCGGCGCGCGCGCTGGTGGGCGTGGACACCGAGGGCCTGCGGGCCATCCTGCTGCAGCTCCACGCGCGGCACCTCGACGGCGAGCCGTTCGGGGTGCAGGACCTCCCGCACCTGCGCGCGCTCTCCCAGGGGCGGGAGGTGCGCGGCGCGGTGATGGTGGTGGACCGGATGAGCGATCAGAAGGAGATGATGCTCGAGCTGCACGCGCTGCCGGTCCGGGAGAGCGAGGGGAGCGAGGTCTACGGCGCGGTGGTCACGCTGGCCGACCGGACCGACACCCTGATGAAGACGCGCGAGCTGCGCGGGGCCTACGACGAGCTGCGGCGGCTGCAGGGGAAGCTGATGCAGCGCTCGCGCTCCGAGGCGCTGGGGCAGCTCGCGTCCGGGGCGGCGCACAACCTCAACAACTTCCTCAACGTCATCCGGCTGCGGGTGACGCTGCTGCGCCGCGGCTTCAAGCCCGAGTACCTCGACGCGCTCGACCGCAGCGTCTCCAACATCGGCGAGCTGGTGGCGCGGCTGCAGGACTTCGCCGACGCGCGGGCCACCGAGGACCTCGCGCCCACGCCGATCCAGGAGGTGCTCCACGAGGGGCTCGAGCTGGTGGGGCCGGACCCCTCGCGCGGCGGCAAGTCGGTCCAGGTCACGGTGGCGCCGGAGGTGGACGCCACCGCGATGGTGGACGCGCTCGCGATGCGGGAGCTGGTGGCGAACCTCGTGCGCTGGTCGCGCGCGCGGGCGGACGACGGGTCCACGGTGCGGATCGCAGGCGGGGTGGAGGACGACTGGGTGGAGCTGCGCTTCGAGCACGAGGGCGGCGCGTACTCGCAGGAGGAGCTGGTGAAGCTCTTCGATCCGCTCAAGGGCAAGAACGCGGCGCCGGAGATCGCGCTGCTCCTGGCGGTGGGGCGGGGGCACGTGCAGCGCTGGGGCGGCGAGCTGTGGGCGGAGAACCTGCCCGACGACCGCGGCGCCGTGTTCCGCCTCAAGCTCCCGCTCTCGGCCGAGGCGCACGAGGCGGAGGAGAAGCCGAGGGCCCAGCCGCCGCGGCCGCAGATCGAAGCGCAGACGGTGCTGGTGGTGGACGACGAGCCGGAGAACGCGCGCATCCTCGCGCAGGTCCTCACCGACGAGGGCTACGAGGTCCGCACCGCGAACTCGGGCGAGCAGGCCCTGAAGATGTGGGACCGCTTCACCTTCGACGCCGCGCTGCTCGACGCGGTGATGCCCGATCAATCCGGCTGGTCGGTGGCGCGCGCCATCCGCCAGCGCACCCCGGGCGCGCTCATCGCCATGGTCACCGGCGCCGACGTCCGCGGGCAGAACCGGGAGAACCTCGCCGTGGTGGACGCGGTGTTCCGAAAGCCCATCGACGTGGAGGCGCTGGACGAGTTCCTCATCCGCTCCGGCCGCGAGCGCCGCGAGGACGCCAGCGTCCCCACCGTTCACTGAGGCCCGCGCGCGGCGTCCGGCCGTTCAGTGGACGGTGGGCGCCTCCTCCTCACCCGTGGTGGGCGCGGCCGGGACCGCCTCTTCCGCCCGGGCCTGAGGGTCCACCCGCGGGAGGGTGAAGAAGAAGGTGCTGCCGCGGCCCGGCTCGCTCTCGAGGCCGATCTCGCCGCCGTGGGCCATCACCAGCGAGCGGGCGATGGACAGCCCCAACCCGGTGCCGCCGCCGCCGGCGACATCGCGGGCCTCGCTGCCGCTGACCGGGCCGGGCTTCCACTCGCGGAAGAGCAGGCGCTGCTGCTCGGGCGAGATGCCGGGGCCGCGATCGATGACGCTGAAGCGCACCTTGCCGTCGAGCGGCTCCACCTGGATGACCAGCGGCGCGCCCTGCGGCGAGTAGCGGATCGCGTTGCCGAGCAGGTTGGAGAGGATCTGCAGCACGCGCTCGCGGTCGCCGTGCACGAAGGCGCGCGAATCGCCGGTCACCCGCAGCTCGAGCGACTTCTCCTCGGCGATGGGCTGGACCATCTCCGCGGCGTAGCGGGCGATGTCCATGGCCCGGTGGGTGCTCCGCTCCAGCCGCAGCGCGCCGGCCTGGGCGGCGGCCATGTCCAGCAGGTCGCGGATGAGGCGGTGCATGCGGTCGCCCGCCTGGCGCATCCGCTGACCAAGGCGCCGCACCCGGACGGGGTCGAGCTTGTCGTCCGCGGCGCGCTCGAGCTGCTGCGCGGTGAGGCGCAGGGCGTTGAGGGGGCTGCGCAGATCGTGGGAGACCACCGCCAGCACGTGCTCCCGCTGGCGGACCGCATGCCGCGCGGAGGCATAGAGCCACGCCGTCTTCACCGCCATGCCCACCCGGCTGCCGAAGTCCTCCGCGAGGATCATGTCCCGCTCGTCGAAGGCGGGGCTGGCCTTCTCGCGCGCCAGGACCAGGCACCCCATCTCGGCCCCGGCGGCCATGAGCGGAATGCGCATCACCGAGCCGATGCTCAGCGCGGTCAGACGCTTGCGCTGCTCGAGGTCGTGCGCCCACGCGTCGAGGTCCTGCGAGCGAACCTCCTTGAAGATCTCGGGGACCGTCTGGCCCTCTTCGTCCTCGCGGCGCGGTGGCCACTCGGGGCCGCCGAGCACCGCGTCCCGGAGGAGCGGCTCGCGGGCCTCCTCCGCGTGGGCGAACTGCGGCGCCTCCGGACCCACCTCGGGCTGGGGCCAGAAGATGGTGAAGTCCGCGAGGCTGGTGAGGGGCACGCGCGTCGAGGTGCGCACCACGTCGTCGAGCTCGAGGGAGCCGGCCAGCAGCGCGCCGGACGCGGAGAGCAGGCGCTGGTGGGCCTCCACGCGTTTTCGATCCGTGATGTCGCGGAAGTAGACCGAGAGGCCGTTGGGCGAGGGGAAGAGGTGGATCTCCAGCCACCGCCCCAGGGAGGGGATGAACTCCTCGAGGTCCGCGCGCTGGCTCTGCTCCAGGGACCTGCGGAACACCACCTCGACCGGCGCGTCCACCGCGTCCGGCAACAGCTCCCACATCTGGCGGCCCTCGATCTCCTGCCTCGGCCGGCCGAAGAGACGCTCCGCCTCGTGGTTGGCGTAGGTGCAGCGCCAGTCGTGATCGATGGCCACGAACGCGTCGCTGATCGACTCGAGGGTGGTGACGACGCGGTTGCTCCAGTCGCGCAGGTTCTCCTCGGTCTCCCAGCGCTCGGTGACGTCGCGCGCGCTCAGCACCACCGCCTCCACGCGGCCGCCGTCGAGCACCGGCCAGACCTCGTAGTCGTAACAGGTGTAGCCGCTCGCCGAGGTCTGGAAGGCCTGCCCGTGGGTGGAGGTCCCGGTGCCGATGACGTGCTGCAGGTCGCCCTGGATCTGCTCGGCGGCGTCGCCCATCAGGCTGACCAGGGAGACGGGGCGGCCCACCACTTCGGAGGCGCTGCGCCCCATCCCGCGCAGTGCCGCGGCGCTCGCGAACTGCAGCACCAGCTTGCGGTCGAGCAGCAGCACGCGGTCCGCGCTCGCCGAGAGCACCGCGTGGAGCTGGCGCATCCGCCGGTCCGCCTGGGCGGCCGACGCGCGCAGCTCCCGCTCGAACTGGCGGACCCCGCTGCCGGAGAGGAGCGCGACGGCCAGGCTCGCCGCCAGCCCGGCCAGCCACAGGAGGGTGATGGTCCGGATCCGCCGGTCGGAGACCTCCTTGCGGTCGCTCTGCTCGGTCTGCATCCGCTCGGCGGAGCTCTGCGCGAGCGCGGCGGCGGTCTCCTCCACCAGGGAGCGCAGGGGCAGCACCCAGGTGTTGAAGAAGTCGTAGGACGCCGAGAGCTCACCCGTGCGGACGAGCCGGAGGGCTTCGGCGCCCGCATCGCGCAGGGCCATCTCGCGGTTGCCGAGCGTCTCGAGCAGCTCGAGCCTCGCCTCCGAGTGCGCGCGCGTCCGGAGCTGGCCCATGAGGCGATCGAACTCGAGGTGGAGCAGCTCGAGCTGGTCGAGCGCGGTGAGCTCGCGGGTGATGAGCACCGTCTGCGTCGCCTGCGTCCGGGCGTACATGTTGGCGCGCAGCCGCTCGATGAGCAGGAGCTCCTCGCCCACGTCGGCCATCCACTGCTCGTCGGAGACGCTCACGGTGCGCAGGGCCCAGAGGCTGGCCAGGGCGGTGCCACCCATCATCAGCAGCACGAGCGCGAAGCCGAGCCCCGGTCTGCGCACGATGAAACGCCTCACGGCCATGGATCCCCCGATTGGGGGAGAGGGTGGGCACCGGTCGTTCCCGGGGACACCTGCCCGCGCGACGGATGCGGCTCGGGCAGGAGGCGTCTTTCCGCTCACCGGCAGGCGCAGGCGGGGCGCTTTGGGGCCGGGCGCGGCTGATACGGTCCGGTGGATGAGCACGGTGGAGTTGGACGGCATCCGGCGGAAGGTGGAGCAGGGGGAGGCGCTGACGCCCCGGGAGTGGGAGCAGCTCACGGCCGCCGCGCAGGCGCAGCCGGGGCCCACGCTGCGCTTGGCGGTGGCGCACGCGATGATGAACGCGGGCGAGGAGAGGACCGCGCTGCCGCTGCTGGAGGCGCTGGTGCGGGACTTCCCGCGGGACCTGCAGTCGTGGCTCGGGCTGGCGCGGGCGCTGCTCTCCACCGACAGGAAGGCCGAGGCGGAGCGGGCGCTGAGGGAGGCGCTGGCGCTCTCGCCGCACGACCCCGAGGCGCTGAAGGCGCTGGCCACGCTGGCGATGGGCAGGGGCGAGATCGCGCGGGCGCGGCAGTGGGTGGCGGACGTGCTGCGCCGCGATCCGTTCGACTCGGAGGCGCAGCTCCTCTCGGCGGAGCTGGACGCGGTGGAGGGCTCGCTGGGGGCCGGGACGGGCGGCGGCGGGGAGGGGCAGGAGTACGCGCTGCGGCCGGAGTTCCTCCGCGCGCTCACCTCGGCGCTGCGGGGGCGCGGGGCGGCGGTGTCGATCCAGGGGGACGCGCTCTTCTTGAAGACGGCGAAGGGGGACCTCGGACGGGCGGACCTGCGCTCGATGTACGCGTCGTATCTGGGGGGCACGCAGCCTCTGGGGCCGTTCATCGCGGCGGCGGCGGACGGGCTCATCTCGGTGACGCGCGGGGTGGGTGGAGATCGCGAGGCGCTGCTCGGCCGGCTGCGTCCGGTGCTGCGGCCGATGGGGTTCGACGCGGTGGCGCGCGGCGCGCTCTGGAAGGAAGGGCCGGCGGGGCTGGCGATCTTCTACGCCATCGAGGATCCGCAGTACGTGCGCTACCTCCCGGAGGGCGTGGCCCGGAGCAACGGGATGACGGTGGAGGAGGTGGACCGCGCGTCGTTCGAGGCGCTCGGCCGCTCGCCGGCGCCGCTGCGTGCGGTGCAGGTGCTGGAGGCCCGGCTGCTCGCGTCGGTGGGGCCGACCGGGGTGTGGGCGGTGTCGGCAGAGGACGGTCACGACGCGGCGCGGCTGCTCACGGTCTCCCAACGCGAGGAGTTGAGGAAGGTCGCGGGGCCTGGGCCGTGGCGGGTGGACCTCGGGAGGCGCGAGGCGGCGATCGTCGCGCGCGCGGACGATGTGGACGCGGTGGATGACCTCGAGGCGATCGCGCCGGCGGAGGATGGGATCCCCGGCAAGTTCCTGCTGCACGCGGACGGGACGCTGGAGCGGCTGGAGCCGGCCGTCGCCCGTTGACGGTCCGTTGACGCGCGTTGGCGTTGACAAGGCGGGCGCACGGCCATTACCTGCCGCGCTCGTGCGCGCTCCCCGGTCCCAGCGCTGGTTCGCCTTCACCGCCCTCCTGGTGGCGTGGATGGGCATGTCCTTCGGTGCGCTCGCGCACGGCGAGGGTCACGTGCACCGGTTCTGCGCCGAGCACGGGACGATCGAAGAGGGCAGCTCGCAGGCACCGCACGCCTCCTCCGGACGCGGGGAGGACGCGCCCACCGAAGAGGGGATGCGCCTCGAGCAGGGCCTTCAGCCGGCGCTCGAACACACCGAGTGCCCGCTGGCCACGCTCCCGCTCCGGGATGCGCTGAAGACCTCCGCCGGCACGTCCGGGGTGATCGTCGCCCGCGTTCTTGCGCAGCCTCCGGTCGCCGCGCGCGCGACGCACGTCCCGCAGTCACCGTTGTCCGTCGCACCCAAGGCCTCGCCGCCCCACCACTGAGCCGTCGTCGTCGTCAGGCTCGTCGTCGTCGCGGCGCGTGGTGCCGCGGCGGGTGCTGTGGACCCTGTGGAAAGCGGTGTGTCGTGTCTCGTTCGAAGCTTTGGAGCCTGGTGTGCGCCGGCGCGTTGTTCGCGTGGCAGGGCCATGCGTGGGCGCAGGAGGCCGCGGCGCCGGAGGAGGTCTCCGAGGAGGAGCTGCGCGCGCTCGAGGAGGCGCTGGGGAGGGATGCGGAGGAGGCCGCGAAGACGCAGGGCCGGCCCGCGGCTCCGTCCGGCGTCGAGGGAACGGGCGCGTCGGGTGGGGCGGAGGCGGTCGGCACGCGCACCGGCGTGGGCGCGCTGGTGGGGGCGCTGCAGTCGATGAACCCGGACCTCTCCTTCATCGCGGATGTGGCGGTCGCGTGGTTCAGCGCGGCGGAGCCCATTCCCGGCGGCGCGCACGATCCCGCCCGGACCGGCTTCACCCTGCAGCAGCTCGAGCTGGCGGTGGGTCAGGCGGTGGATCCGTACTTCCGCTTCGACGCCAACCTCGTCTTCACCCAGTTCGGGGTGGAGATCGAAGAGGCGTACGCGACCACGCTGGCGCTCCCGCACCGGACGCAGCTTCGCGTCGGCCAGTTCCTCACCCGGTTCGGTCGCATCAACGCCACGCACCCGCATGCGTGGCACTTCGTGGACCAGCCGTTCGCGCTCACCCGCGTCTTCGGCGGCGAGTCCAACCGCGGCGTGGGCGCCGAAGGATCGTGGCTCGCGCCGCTGCCCTGGTACGTGGAGGTGGTGGGCTCGGTCACCGAGGCCCG
>CAZCWA010000075.1:0-10565 GCA_964502265.1 uncultured Myxococcaceae bacterium
GCATCGGCGGGCGGACCTTCTGCGTCCCGTCCACCGTCACCTGGGTGGGCCCCCACGTGGGCAGCGGCGCCAGCGCGCGGTCCGGCAGCGGGACCAACGCAGGCGTGGGGGTGCCGTCCGCGATCTCGCCGTCCCGGAGGTTGCGGTCAGCGGAGCCGTCCTCGAAGACGTCGTGGACGCGCCACAGCCCCCACATCCCCGAGGCGAAGTGCGGATAGAGGTGGCAGTGGAAGATCGAGTCGCCCGGCGTCATCGTCCGGTTGCCGCTCCCGCCGTAGCTCATGTCGTAGGTGAAGGTGGCCCCCGGCCCGAGCGTCTGCGAGTCCAGGTAGCTGCTGTTCGCGTTGACCTGGTTCTGCTGCCATTGGTGCGCGTGGAGGTGGAAGACGTGCTGCTCCGCCGGCCCCGCGTGCATGTTCCGGATGATCAGCGGGTCGCCCAGATAGGAGTGGTAGACGTTCGACGGATCGTCCGGCCAGGGCACCGAGTCCGCGCGTCCGGATGCGTCCGTCCCCACCATCAGCGCCGGATCGCCGTTGGCCCACGAGGTGAGGAAGAACTCCTCGAACTTGCACTCCACGCAGTCCGCCGCGGGGCCGATCCGCTGGCGGTGCGCGAGCACGATCGATCCCATCCCCGAGGCGCCGTAGTTGATCCCGAAGGCGTCCCGCACGCCGGCGAAGACCTCATCCTCGTTGAGCTCGGCGAACGGATGCACCGTCTTCAGCTCGTCGTGGAAGATCACGGTGACCTCGCGGAACGTCGCCGGGCCGGGGGGCACGATGATCGCCGTCAGGTCCGAGTGCACGAGCCGGTTCCCCTGCAGCATGTTGAGGATGGGCTTCCCCGAGGGGTCGCGCTTCTCGTAGTCGATGATCGGGGTGCCATCCGGGTTCCGTCCGCGGATGGTCGCGGAGAGCTCCTCGTGGGTGACCTGCGAGCGGTACCAGCCCGAGCCCTGCGCCTGCACGTTGAGCGCGCCGAACAGGCCCAGCACCAAAGAGCCGCCCATGCCCTCGCCGCCCACGAGCGCCGACATGCTCTGGATGAGGAAGGTGCCCTCGTGCCGGGCCTGGACGGTGAAGGTGATCGACCTCCCGGGCTCCACGCTGGAGGGCGGGTTGCGGCCCACGTTCGAGCCGAAGGCGGCCACGCTCATGTACTCCACGCCCTTGATGTGCATGGAGGCCGCGCGGGTCATGGGCTGGTCGTCGTTCTGGCGCGCCGGCGCGAGCCAGTTGGTGAAGGTGACCTCGAGGCAGTCGCCCACGTTCATCCGCAGCACGAGCGGCCGCGGGCGCTTGGTGGGGCGCAGGATCGCGTTGCCGGGACCGGGAGGGGTGCCGGCCTCGGCGGAGACGACGTCGTGCTTCAGCGCGTACATCATCCCGGCGGGATTGAACGAGCCGAAGCGGTTGTAGGCGTAGGGTTGATCGATCGCGACCACGTCCGCCTCGAGCCGGCGGGCGCAGGCGCCCTTCACGCCCCTGGGCAGCGACGCTTCGGAAGCGGGCTCCATCTGGACCATGCCGCCCGAGCCGGCGCCGAGGTCTTCTCCGTCCCCACCGGCGCCGCAGCCCTGGTCCGTGACCACCGCGGCACCGACGATCACCGCCAGCAGCGCGAGCCCCACCGGCGCGCGTCTGCGGAGCTTCGTCCGCAATGCCTCCCACTTCGAATCGTCCATCCAGGCCCCCGTTGGCTGAGGGTTGGGAACTTGCGGGGATGGTGTGGGTCCGGCACTTGCCCCGAGGGGAGAAATCCTGCCGTCGGGGTGGAAACGCGTTCGCAGGGTCACCGCCACCGTCTCTCGCCGGACGCTTCGGGTGCGTGAAAACGGAAGCGGCCGCGGACTGAAGAGCCCGCGGCCGCCTGGACTGCGTGGAAGCCTTCTCCTTCGACTACCCGCCCTGCCCGGTCATGGGCACGAGGGTCGGGTTGCCCACCGCGTTGCTCTGCACCCTGAGCGTGGCGCTCCGGGGCCCGAAGGCGCGGGGACGGAAGGTGATCTCGACCTGGCAGCTCGCGCCCGCGGCCAGGGTGGGCCCGCAGGTGACGCGGGTGATCGCGAAGTCCTGCGGGTTCGCCCCCACGATGGGCGCGCCGTCGAAGGTGATCGTCCCGCTGCCGGTGTTGGTCAGCGTCACGTTGCGGCGCGCGAGGCTCCCGAGCGACACGGTGCCGAACGCGAGCGGAGACGGCGTGGCGGTGAGGGTCCCCGGCGCCTGGCCCTCGCCGGTGATCGGGATGAGCCGCGGGCTGCCCGGCGCGTTGTGGGTGATGCTCAGCGTCGCCGCGCGCGCACCGGCCACCGGCGGCCGGAAGGTCAGCACCAGGGTGCAGGTGCCGGCCGGCGCGATCTGGGTCCCGGTGCAGGGGTTGCCGGAGACGCGGTAGTCACCGGCGTTCGGGCCGCCCAGGGTGATGGCCCCCACCGACAGCGGGGCGGTCCCCGTGTTGCGCAGCACGAAGTTGCGCGAGGCGATGACGCCGATGCCCACCGGCCCGAAGGCCACGTTCGCGTCGGTGGTCAGCACCGGCGCGTTGCCCCCGCCCACCGTCACGCCGTTGCCGCTGATGGCGAGCTGCCGCGGGTTCGCCGGATCCGTGCTGTTCACCGACATCGTGGTCACCCGCAGGCCGAGCGCCGTGGGCCGGAAGCCCACCACGATGGTGCAGGTCGCGTTCGGGGCCAGGTTGCGCCCGCCGCAGTTGTTCGCCAGCACCGCCCAGTCCGCGTTGTGCGGCCCGTTGAGGAACGCGCCGCCCAGCAGCAGGTTCGCGGTCCCGGTGTTGCGCACCGTCACCGTCCGCTGCGCGATGACGCCCAGCACCGCGTTGCCGAAGTCGAGCGGATCCGGCTCGAAGGTGAGCCTCGGTCCGACCGCCACCGCCACCCCGGTGCCGCTCAGCGCCACGGTGCGGGGCCCCGCGGGATCGTTGCTGGGCAGCGTCAGCGTGGCGGCGCGCGCGCCTGCCGCCGAGGGCGTGAAGCGCAGGGTCAGCGTGCAGGTGCCGCCCGGCGCCACCGCCGCGGTGCAGCCGTTGGTGACGAGCGTGAAGTCACCCGCGTTGGCCCCGGTGATGGCCGGCGTGCCCACGTTCAACGGCGCGGCCCCGGTGTTCGCCACCGTCAACGACTGCACCGCGTTCGCGCCCAGGTTCACGCTCCCGAAGGCGAGCGTGGCAGGGACGGAGAGCACCGGCTGGAGCACCACCCCGGTCCCCGAGAGCGCCACCGTGTGCGGCCCCGCCGGATCGTTGCTCGGCAGGGTGAGCGTGGCCGCCCGCGCGCCGGCCGCCGCAGGCGTGAACCGGACGGTCAGGGTGCAGGTGCCCGCGGGCGCCACCGGCGCGGTGCAGGCGTTGGCGACGACCGCGAAGTCCCCCGCGTTCGCCCCGGCGATGGCCGGCGCGCCCACGTTCAGCGCCGCCGTACCGGTGTTGGTCACCGTCAGCGTCTGATCCGCCGAAGCCCCCACGTTCACGTTCCCGAACGCCAGGGTGGCCGGAGCCGACAGCACGGGCTGGTTCAGCACGCCGGTCCCGCTGAGCGACACCGTCCGGGTGCCGGCGGGATCGTTGCTCGGGAGCGAGAGCACGGCGGCGCGCGCACCGGCCGCGGCGGGCGTGAACCGGACGGTCAGGCTGCAGGTGCCCGCGGGCGCCACCGGAGCGGTGCAGGTGTTCGCGTTGATCGTGAAGTCCCCCGCGTTGGCCCCGGTGATGGCGGGCGTGCCCACGTTCAGCGGCGCGCCGCCGGTGTTGGTCACGGTCAGGGTCTGGTCCGCCGATGCGCCCACCGCCACGTTGCCGAACGCGAGCGTGGCCGGCACCGAGAGCACGGGCTGCGCCACGTCGTCGGTGCCGAAGCCGGAGAGCACCACGCTGTGCGGGTTGCCCTCCGCGTCGTTCGGGATCAGCAGCACGCAGCTCCGGGTGCCCAGCGCCTGCGGCGAGAAGCTCACCTGGACGCTGCAGGTCTCCCCGGTCGCCAGCGCATCGCCACTGCAGGCGTGCACGGCGGTGAAGTCACCGCAGTTGATGCCGGCGACCGACAGCGTGCCCAGCGTCACCGGCGCGGGCCCGGTGCCCACGCTCTGGATGACGAACTCGACGGGCCCCGCGGTCGTGCCGACCGGGACGTTGCCGAAGTCCACCGGCGACGGCGACAGCGCGAGCTGCTGATTCCCGGCCGTGGCCAGCTTGCCCTGGATGGTGAAGAGATCCGTCTCGATCAGGTTGATGCCCGGCCCGCCCACGTTCGGACCCTCCACGCGGAAGAAGTTGTTCCCGGTGGGGCTGCCCACGACCGGGTGCAGCACGTTCGGGTCGCCGATGTAGCCGGCCGGCGGCAGCGGGAGGACGTTCGGGTCCCAGCGGAGGAAGTGGGTGATGCGGCTGTCGAGCGCGGCGGCGAAGTCACACGGCGCGTTGCCGCAGCCGATGTCCTCGGTGACGTTGATCTCACCCAGCTCGTCCGCCACCAGCGTGTCCGTCCCATACGGATGGGTCACGGTGTACGTCTCGCCGGCAGTGAGCCCGTCAATCCGCACGCGCACGCGGCCGAAGCTCATCTGCTGGCCCACCTCGGGGACCTCGTTGAACCAGGCCGCCTCCATCGCCATCACCAGCAGCGCCTCCACGCCGGTGGGCGTGTCGATGCTCGCCTCACCCGCCCACCAGAACGCCTCGTCCGGGAAGTTGCCGGGGACCGAAGGCGGCGCGGCGGGGTTGGGCAGGGTCTCCAGGCACAGCCCGTTGTTCTCCAGGCACAGCTCCAGCCGGACGCCGTTGAGGTCCTGGTACCAGTCGGGGAACCCGTGCTGCGCGTTCACCGGACCCACCGCGCCCACCGGGCCCAGGGGATCGACGCCCTCGCCCCGCAGCGCGACGAGGTGCGGCGTCGCCTGATCGTCGGCGAGGATCTGCAGCTCGGCCTGCCTCGGGCCGATGTTGGCCGGGGTGAACTGGACGGTGACGGTGCAGGTGCCCGCGGACGGGATGGCCGCTCCGATGCAGTTCTCGGAGGCGATCGCGAAGTCCGCCGCGTTCGCCCCGGCGATGCTCAGCGTGTTCACGGTGAGCGGGCCGCCGCCCACGTTGGTCACCGTCAGCTCCCGGGAGGCGGTGGCGCCGCCGGTGAACTGCGCGCCGAAGTCGAGCACGGTGCTGCTCAGCGCCAGCTCACCCACCGGCGGCGGCGCGGCGGAGATCTTCCCCTGCACGGCGAAGAGGTTCGTCTGGATCGCGTTGACGCCGGGGCCGCCGACGTTCGGACCCTCGATGCGGAAGAAGTTGTTGCCGGTGGGCGAGCCGACGACCGGGTGCGGGACCGCCGGGTTGCCGATGTAGCCCGCGGGCGCGGCAGGCGGCACCGCCGGGTCCCACACCAGGAACGGCCCGACGTTGCTGGTCAGTGCGAGCGAGAAGTCGCACGGCGCCGACAGGCAGCCGATGTCCTCGGTGAAGTTGATGCCCCGGTCTCCGCCGTTCTCGGCCACGAAGGTGCGCTCGCCGAAGGGGTGGATCACCCGGTAGGACTGCCCGGCCACCAGGTTGTCCACGCGGACCCGGATGCGCCCGAAGACGATCTGCTCGCCCACCGCCGGCGTCTCGTTCAGCCAGGCCGCCTCGAGCGCGAGCACCAGCAACGCGTCGCCGCCGTTGTTGGTGGGCATCTCGGCCTCCGCCGCCCACCAGAAGGCCTCGTCGGGGAAGTTGTCGGGGATGGACGCGGGCGCGGCCGGATTGGGCAGCGTCTCCAGGCACAGCCCGTTGTTGTCGAGGCACAGGTCCAGCCTCAACCCGTTGCTGTCCTCGTACCAGAGCGGGAACCCATGCGCCGGAGAGACCGGCCCCACCGCCACCACGCCCTGCGCGCTCGCAATGCCCGCGCACAGGATGCCCACCGCCATGAGCCCGCACCGCAGGCCCGCCCACCCTCGTCCAGTCATGCTGCTTCCCCCTTGCCTGCCGCGCAGGCGACGTTCGTTGGCGAAGGTGGGAGCAGGTGCGCCTCCTCTCTACCCGCCCCGGGGTGCACGCGCCTGTCTTCGAGGGCAGGCGCGGTGGGCGTTGGCGATTCCGGGGCCGCGGACGATCTGCTAGGGGTCCCCGTGCTTTACCCATGGGCCTGACGGGAGAAGACGCGTGGCGCGCATCCTGATCGTGGAGGACGAGCCGGATCTGGCCGAGCTGCTCGCCTACAACCTGCGGGCCCAGGGCCATGAGCTGGAGTGGGCGGCCACCGGCGCCGCGGCCCTGGCGAAGGCGCGGGACTTCCGGCCGGACCTCGTGCTGCTCGACCTGATGCTGCCGGACATCGGCGGCCATGAGGTGATCCGCACGCTGAAGGAGGATCCGGCGCACGCGCGCACCGCGGTGGTGATGGTGACCGCGCGCGGCGAGGAGGAGGACCGGGTGAAGGGCCTGGAGCTGGGCGCGGACGACTACGTGGTGAAGCCCTTTGCGGTGAAGGAGCTCGTCCTTCGGGTGAAGGCGGTGCTCCGCCGGCTCGCGCAGGAAGCGCCGGAAGCTGCCGCCGGCACGGTGATGCGCGCCGGTGACCTCGAGCTCGATCCGTCCCGCCACGAGGCGCGCTCCGCGGGGAAGCCGGTGACCCTGACCGCGCTGGAGTTCCGCCTGCTGCGCACGCTTCTGGAGCGGCCCGGCCGGGTGCAGACGCGCGAGGTGCTCCTCGCCGACGTCTGGGGGATCCAGGCGGAGGTGATGACCCGCACCGTGGACACGCACATCAAGCGGCTGCGGGAGAAGCTGGGCCCGCCGGGCGACATCATCGAGACGGTGCGCGGGGTCGGCTACAAGCTGGTGCCGCCGGGCGGCGGCTAGATGCGGTTGTGGTCCCGGCTGGTGCTCCTGCCGTCCGGGCTGGGCGCGGTGGGCGCGGCGGCGGCGGTGCTCTGGGCGGGCGGCCCGTTCGCGCAGGCCTCGTGGGCCGCGCTCGGGGCGGGCGTCACCTCGGCGGCGGCGGTGGCGCTGGTCTCCTTCCGGATCGTCCGGCGCGCGCGCGCCTTCGCCCACAGCGTGCAGGAGGTCGCCGAGGCGAAGCGCGCGGTGGTCACCGGAGAGGACGCGCTGGAGACGGTGCAGCTCACCTTCGGGGAGCTGGCGCTGACCTGGCGGCTGAGCACCGAGGAGCTGGAGGGCGAGCTGCGGGTGCTGATCGCCGTGCTCGACGGGATGCGCGAGGGCGTGTGGATCACCGATGCGCTCGGGGTGGTGCGCAGGCACAACCTCCCGCTGGCGCAGCTTCTGACCAACGCGTCCCACCCGCAGCAGCCCCTGGTGGGTGAGCGCCCGCTCTCGCTCATCCGGAGCACGGAGCTGCACGAGGCGGTGCTCGCCGCCTGCGAGCGCGGCACCGCCTCCTCCATGGAGGTCACGGTGGACGCGCCGCGGCCGCGCATCCTCTCGGTGCAGGTGGTGCCGCTGCAGGGCGCCTTCGGCTCCGCCGCCGTCTTCCGCGACGTGACCGAGCTGCGCAAGCTGGAGAGCATGCGCAAGGACTTCGTCTCCAACGTCTCACACGAGCTGCGCACGCCCCTGGCCGCGATCCGGGGCTACGCGGAGACGCTGAAGGAGGGCGCGCTGGCGGACCCCGAGCACGCCCCGCGCATGGTGGACGTCATCCTCCGCCAGTCCGAGCGGCTCAGCGCCCTGGTGGCGGACCTGCTGGAGCTCTCGCGCCTCGAGTCCGGCGGGATCGTCCCCGAGCGCACCCGGGTCCCGCTCGCCGACACGGTGGCGCGGGTGATGGAGGTCGTCGGGCCCAGGGCCCAGGACAAGCAGCAGTCGGTGACCGTCGACCTCTCCCCTGCCCTGGTCGCGCTGGGGGATCCGCGCGCGGTGGAGCAGATCCTCCTCAACCTCGTGGACAACGCGGTGAAGTACACGCCGGAGCGCGGCAGCGTCCGGGTCGAGGGCCGGCTCCTCGTCAAAGAGAGCGGCGGAGGCCAGTGCCAGATCACCGTGGCGGACTCGGGCCCCGGCATCGAGGCGCGCCACCTTCCCCGCGTCTTCGAGCGCTTCTACCGGATCGACAAGGGGCGCAGCCGCGACACCGGGGGCACCGGCCTCGGGCTGGCGATCGTGAAACACCTCGCCGCCTCGATGGACGGCGAGGTGAAGGTGGAGAGCGAACCCGGCAAGGGCTCGCGCTTCATCCTGTTGTTGCCCGCCCCTTGAAGGCCGCTAGAGGCGCTCGGGGCCGTTGCCGCGCGCGGGGCCGCCGCCGAACGCGTCCTTGATCCCGCGCTTCACCTCTTCGGCCGCGCCCTTCACCTTGCCCTTGGCGGTGTCGGCCTTGCCCTCGGCCTCGAGCTCGCGATCCCCCGTCGCCGCGCCCACCGACTCCTTCACCCGCCCCTTCGCCTTGTCCTTCCACTCACCCATTTCGCTCGTCCTTTCGCCTGGTTGGATCGTCCTGCCCCTCAAGATGGACACCGCGTCCAGGCATGGGAACCGCCCGCCCGCACGCCGGGCCTGACACCCGGGCGACCGGCTGGGCGCCGAAAAGGGCGGGCGCCGCGTGGCGCTCCAGGGGCTAGACTGAGGGGGCCATCATGCGGGTTGCCATCCTTGCCGACATCCACGGGAACCTGCCCGCCTGCGAAGCCGTGCTCGAAGACATCGCCCGGCAGAAGCCGGACGCCATCGTCGCCGCCGGGGACCTCGCCCTGCGCGGCGCGCAGCCGAAGGAGACGGTGGAGCTGCTCCTCGACCGCTGCGACACGCTGCTGATGGGGAACACCGACTGCTACATCGCCGGCACCTACCTGGGCGGCGCGTACCGGGATCCGGACCACTGGAAGAGCGAGCTGCTGGCGTGGACCCGGGACCAACTCGGCCCGGACCTGTGCCGCATGCTCGGCCAGCTCCCCTTCTCGGCGCGCTACTCGCCCCGGCGCGGGCAGGACCTCTTCGTCTGCCACGCCAACCCGAAGAACCTCGAGGACTCGCTCGATCCCACCCTCGACGACGCGGCGGTGCGCCGTTACCTGGCGGGCCTGGACGCGGCGGCGCTGGCCTTCGGGCACCTTCACTTCCCCTACCGGCGGCGGGTGGGGAAGCTGCTCATCGCGGACGTGGCCTCGGCCGGCATCCCGCGCGACGGCGATCACCGCCCGGCCTGGGGCCTGTTCACGTACACCCCCCGGGGCTGGCGGGTGCAGATCCGCCGGGTGCGCTACACGCTGCGCCGCGCCACGGACGCCTTCCACCAGAAGCGCGTTCCGGGAGGCCCGCTGCTCGTCCACAAGCTGCTCGAGGGCCGCTACCGCCACCACCGCGAGCTCTTGGAGTCCGCGCGCCGCCACTCGGGCCTGCCTCCCCCGCCGCCCTTGCGTCCGCCGCCGCTCGCGCGCGCCGGGGCCCCGCACCTTCCCCCGCCGCCGGTGCACCTGCGCCGCGAAGAGCCCGAGGGCGAGCTGGACGATGCACACCCGCCCCGCGTGGCCGACGGCGAGGCCTGAGCCTCCCGGCCGTTGGGCGGCCTGACGGGCGGCGTTCACCGGAACGTCACCAAGTCGTCACCTCCCGTCACAGATGCGCGCGGTACCCCTCGCCCGGCACGTGGAGAGGAGCGAACGCATGCGCAGGACGGGTCTTTGGCTTGGGGTGGCGGTGGGCCTCGCGGTGGCGGTGGGCGGGTGCAGGAAGGACGACGCCGCGCGGGCCGAGCCGGTGAAGGTGGACGGCTCGAGCACGGTGTTCCCGATCATGGAGGCGATCGCCGAGGAGTTCGGCCGGGCGAACCGCGGCATCCACGTGACGGTGGGGATCAGCGGCACCGGCGGCGGCTTCAAGAAGTTCTGCGCGGGGGAGACGGACCTCGCCAACGCCTCGCGGCCGATCAAGCCCTCCGAGGTCGAGCTCTGCGCGAAGGGCGGCGTGGAGTACGTGGAGCTGCCCATCGCCTACGACGGGCTGGCGGTGGTGGTGAACCCGAAGAACGACTGGGCGAACGAGATCACCGTCGCCGAGCTGAAGGCGATGTTCGAGCCCGAGGCGCAGGGGAAGATCACCCGCTGGAGCCAGGTCCGCGAGGGCTGGCCGGACACCGAGCTGCGCCTGTACGGGCCGGGCGTGGACAGCGGCACCTACGACTACTTCACCGAGGCGGTGGTGGGCCGGGAGCACGCCAGCCGCGGCGACTTCACCTCGTCCGAGGACGACAACGTGATCGTCACCGGCGTGGCCAACGACACGAACGCGCTCGGGTTCTTCGGCTTCGCCTACTACGCGGAGAACAAGGACAAGCTGAAGGTCCTCCCGGTGAACGGCAACCTCCCCACCATGGAGACCATCGCGGACGGCAGCTACCAGCCGCTCTCGCGCCCGGTGTTCGTCTACGTGTCCAAGGCGGCGCTGGACAAGCCGGCGGTGGCCTCGCTGGTGGAGTTCATGAACACGAAGGCGGCCGCGCTGGTGGAGGAGGTGGGCTACATCCCCCTGCCCGAGCGCGCGTACACGCTGTCGCAGGAGCGCGTGGCGGCGCGGAGGACCGGCTCGCTCTTCGGCGGCAAGGGCTCGCAGGTGGGCGT
>CAZCWA010000075.1:10665-14848 GCA_964502265.1 uncultured Myxococcaceae bacterium
TTCGCGGACAAGCAGTTCGGCGTGCTGCCGCTGCTCTCGGGCACGCTGCTGACCACGGCCATCGCGCTGGCGGTGGCCATCCCGCTGGGACTTCTGGCGGCGATCTACCTCTCGGAGCTCGCCTCGCAGCGCGTGCGGCGCACCCTCAAGCCGGCGCTGGAGTTGCTCGCGGGCGTGCCCACCGTGGTCTACGGCTACTTCGCGCTCACGGTGGTGACGCCGCTCTTGCAGCACGTGGTGCCCGGCCTGTCCGGCTTCAACGCCCTGAGCGCGGGGATCGTGATGGGGATCATGATCCTCCCCATCATCGCCTCGCTGAGCGAGGACGCGCTGCATGCGGTGAGCATGGGCCTGCGCGAGAGCTCGTTCGCGCTCGGCGCGGATCGCATCTCCACCATCTTCCGGGTGGTGGTGCCCGCCGCGTACAGCGGGATCGCCGCGTCGATCATCCTCGGCATCTCGCGCGCCATCGGCGAGACGATGATCGTGGCCATCGCCGCCGGGCTCCAGCCGCGCCTCACGCTCGACCCGCGGGTGCCGGTGGAGACGATGACCGCCTACATCGTGCAGGTGAGCATGGGCGACACCCCCACCGGCACGCTCGCGTACCAGACCATCTTCGCCGTCGGCACCACGCTCTTCCTCATGACCCTCGCCCTCAACGTCGTCTCGCACCGGCTGCGCCTGCGCATCCGCAAGGGAGGTGTGCTGTGAGCCTCGCGCCCGCGAACCTGGCCATGTCCGCATCCAAAGGGGGGGCTGGCACCTGGGCCGAACGCCCGAGGCCCGCGCCTGCGCCCGCCCCCCGCCGCATGCCGCGCCGCCGCTTCTTCACCGAGCGGGTCTTCAAGGCGCTGTGCTGGGCGGCGCTGATCCTCCCGCTGCTGGTGCTCGCGCTGCTCTTCGGGACCGCGCTGGTGCAGGCGCTGCCGAGGCTGGACTGGGACTTCCTCACCTCCTTCCCCTCGCGCCGCGCCGCCGCCGCCGGGATCCTGCCCGCGCTGGTGGGCACCGCCTCCCTGATGGTGCTCACCGCGGTGATGGCCATCCCCATAGGCCTGGGCGCTGCCATCTACCTGGAGGAGTACGCCCGGCCGAGCCGCTTCACCTCCTTCATCGAGCTCAACATCTCCAACCTCGCCGGCGTGCCGTCGATCATCTACGGGCTTCTGGGGCTGGAGATCTTCGTGCGGGTCCTCGGGATGGGGAGGAGCCTGCTCGCCGGCGCGGCCACGCTCTCGCTGCTGCTCCTGCCGATGGTGATCATCGTCTCGCGCGAGGCCCTGCGCACCGTGCCGCGCGCGTACCGGGAGGCGTCCCTGGCGCTGGGCGCGACCCGCTGGCAGTCGATCTGGCGGGTGGTGGTGCCCTCGTGCATGCCGGGCATCCTCACCGGCGTCATCCTCTCCCTGGCCCGCGCCATCGGCGAGACCGCGCCGCTCATCACCATCGGCGCGCTGACCTACGTGGCGTTCCTGCCGGACTCGGTGCACAGCGCCTTCACCGCGCTGCCGATCCAGATCTTCAACTGGGTCTCGCGCCCGCAGGCGGCGTTCCACGTCAACGCGGCGGCGGGGATCGTGGTGCTGCTGGGGCTGATGCTCCTGCTCAACGGGGCCGCGATCTGGCTGCGCATGCGGCTGCAGGGCGCCAGACGTTAGACGCGCGTCACGGTCTTGTTGCTTGAGCGCGTCAGGCGCGTGACGCAGAAAGTGCGCGCCCATGACGAACCTCACCCGCGCCCTCGCCGCCGTCCTCACCTTCCTCTCCTGCGCCACCTTCGCGCAGCCCGCCGACGAGACCGAAGGCGAAGGCGATGCCCCGGCGGGCCCGAAGCTCTCCGGCTACGTGCAGGGCCGCTTCGTCTGGGACGAGGCCTCCACGCACCAGCGGGTGACCGATGGGTTCACCGTCCGGCGGGCGCGGCTGAAGGTGGAGTGGATGGGGAAGCTGGGCGGCGGCGTGCTCCAGGTGGACGCGTCCCCGAAGGGCGTGGCGCTGCGCGACGCGGAGGCGCGCTTCGTGGAGCCGTGGACCGGCAAGGGCCTCGAGCTGTCGGTGGGGCAGATGAAGTGGCCCTTCGGCCACGAGGTCCTGCAGTCCTCCCAGGATCGGGAGCTGCCCGAGCGCTCCCGCGCGATGCGCGCCTTCTTCGCCAACGAGCGCGACCGCGGCGCCAGGCTCCGGGCGAAGGTGGGCGTGGTGCGCTTCAGCGGCGGCGTCTTCGACGGCAATGGGATCGACGCGCAGGGCTTCGGCGGCGTGGACAACGACCGCTACAAGGACGTGGTGGGCCGCGTCGGCATCGAGGCGGGGATCGTCACCGCCGGGCTCTCCGGGTGGTACGGCAGGACGGTGGAGCCGGCCGGCGGCCCTGACGCGCTGCCCCTGAGCGCGCGCACCTTCGACCGAAACCGCGTGGGCGCGGACCTCCGGCTTCGTCACGCGCTCTGGAGCGGACATCCCACCACGCTGCAGCTCGAGGTCGTCCGGGGCCGCTCCTATTGGAGGGACCGCGTGGAGCAGTACGGGGTGCCGGCGGCGGGCGGGTACGCGCTGTTGACCCAGGCGCTCCCCGGAAAGAACCTCGTCGCCGCACGCTTCGACGTGTTCGACGGGCGGCTGGGCACCGCGGACACCCAGGTGCACACGCTCGGCTTCGCCTGGGTGCACCAGCTCCACGAGAAGCTGAAGCTCACCGCGGCGTACGAGATCCCCCTCACCCGCGGCCCCGAGGTCACCGAAGACCCGAAGGACAACGTCTTCACGCTCCAGCTCCAGGCGAGCTACTGACCGCGGCGCCCTCGCAAAGAATACGGCCAGGCGGCCTCAGCGCGCAGCACGTCACAGCCTTGTCACACCTGGCGGGGCGGCCCTCGGATACTTCCCCTCGGGTGAACATGAGCGCCAACGCCCGCCCCAAGATGGAGGCGCGCCACCTCTCGGTCCGCTACGGCCAGAAGGCGGCCCTCCGCGACATCAACCTCGAGGTCCCCGAGCACCAGGTCACCGCGCTCATCGGTCCCTCGGGCTGCGGCAAGAGCACCTTCCTCCGCTCGCTCAACCGGATGAACGACCTCATCCTCGAGGCGTCTCACGACGGCGAGCTGCTCCTCGACGGCGAGAGCATCCACGCGCGCGGGCTGGACGTGGTGGATCTGCGCCGGCGGGTGGGCATGGTGTTCCAGAAGTCCAACCCCTTCCCCAAGTCCCTCTTCGAGAACGTGGCCTATGGCCTGCGCATCGGCGGGATGAGGGACAAGGCGGAGCTGCAGGCGCGGGTGGAGCGCTCCTTGAAGGACGCGGCCCTCTGGGACGAGGTGAAGGACCGCCTCAACGACAGCGCGCTGGCGCTCTCCGGTGGTCAGCAGCAGCGGCTGTGCATCGCCCGGGCGCTGGCGGTGGAGCCGGAGGTCCTCTTGATGGACGAGCCTGCCTCCGCGCTCGATCCCATCGCCACCGCGAAGATCGAGGAGCTCATCCACCAGCTCAAGAGCCGGTACACCATCGCCATCGTCACCCACAACATGCAGCAGGCGGCTCGCGTTTCGGACCGGACCGCGTTCTTCTACATGGGCGAATTGGTGGAGGTGGGCCCCACCGAGCAGATCTTCACCAACCCGCGCGTGAAGCGGACGGAAGACTATGTCACAGGCAAATTCGGCTGATCCGAAGCGGACCGGCACAGGTCACACCGACAAGGCGTTCGAGCAGGATCTGCGCGATCTGCGCGAGATGCTCCTCTCCATGGGCGCCCGGGTCGAGCGGCAGATCGCCGACAGCATGCGCGCCCTCACCGAGCGCGACGTGCCCCTGGCGCAGAGCGTGGTGGAGAGCGACCTCGAGCTGAACCGGCTGGAGATCGACGTGGACCAGATGTGCCGGCGCATCCTCGCGCTCCGGCAGCCGGCGGCGTCGGACCTGCGCTTCATCACCACCGCGCTGAAGATCGTCACCGACCTCGAGCGGATCGGCGACCTGGCGGTGAACATCGCCGAGCGCGCCATCGATCTGGCGCAGGCCCCGCCGCTTGCGCCCTACCATGACCTCCCCAGGCTCGCGGACCTGGCCCAGCAGCAGGTGAAGCGCGCGCTGGACGCGTTCGTGGCGGGCGACGCGGAGCTGGCAGAGGAGGTCCTGGCCGGCGACGACCACGTGGATGCCCTCTTCCTCAAGATCTTCA
>CAZCWA010000076.1:0-12188 GCA_964502265.1 uncultured Myxococcaceae bacterium
GGAGAGCACGTCGATCAGCGCAGCGACCTCTACTCGCTCGCGGGCGTCCTCTACTTCTGCCTCACCGGATCCTCGCCCTTCGGCGCCAACACCGTCCGCAAGGCCCTGCAGCTCAGCCTCACCCAGCCGGTGCCGCCGGTGGCCCGCAAGCGCAGCGGCGCCCCGGTGCCGCCCGCGCTGGACGCGTTCTTCCAGAAGGCCCTCTCGCCGGAGAAGGAGGACCGCTTCCAGACCGCAGAGGAGCTCGTCGCCGCCATGCACGCGGCGATCGAAGGGCTCTCTGCCCGCGAGCTGGACGCCCTCCCCGGCCGCGCCGAGCCCTCCACCGCGCGCGAAGGTTCGGGTTCGTCCGCCTCCTCAGCGCGCGCGCGGGGCGCGGCCTCCGGACGTCGCGCCAGCTCCAGCGCCGGATCCAGCCCCAGCCGCAGCCGCAGCGGCCCCAGCGCGCGGTCCAACGTGATCGTCGAGCCCCAGCTTCGCAGCGAGCCCCGGGCGCAGTCCCGCTCCGGTTCCAGCAGCGCGCGGGGTTCCGCGCACGTCGCCGAGCCTTTGCCGCGGAAGGCCGTCTCCCCGCTCCTCATCGCGGTGCCGCTGCTGGTGATTGCGCTCGTGGTGGGTGGCCTGCTCGCGTTCGGGGGCGGCGGCGAGCCTGCGTCTCCACCTTCCGCGGTCGCGATCGCCCCCGTGCCCACGCCGGTCGTCGTTCCGGAAGTGCCCCCGGCGTCGCCGGAGACGACGCAGGAGGTCGTGCCGGCACGCGCGAACCCGGCGCACATCCTCGTCGCCGTCACCACCGAGCCCGAGGGCGCGGACATCTATGAAGGCGAGACGTGGCTGGGGACGACGCCGGCGGAGCTGCGACTCGAGCGGACGCCGCACCAGCTCTCCTTCCGGCTCGAGGGCCACGCGGAAGCCCAGCGCAGCGTGGACTTCAGCCGCGCGGCCGAGGATCGGATCTCGCTGAGCGTCGCGCTGCCGAAGCTGCCGGTCGCAGCGCCCGTGCCCGCCGCCGCAAAGCCAGCCCGCTCGAACAGCGGGAGCAGGCGTCCGCAGCAGCCGCAGGCGGTGGAGATCCCCGTCTTCGAGTAGCGCGCTACATCCCCGAGAAGAGGCTGGGCAAGGTCTCGCCGCACCGGCCCTGCACGAAGTAGCGGTAGCACTGCGCGTTGTCCGGCGGCTCCGAGTTGACCAGCCACGTCTCGGCGCCGAAGCAGTTGGCGAAGTCCACCAGGCCCGCCGCGGGATAGACCACGCCCGAGGTCCCCGCCGCGAGGAACACCAGCCGTGCGCCCTCCGTCCGCGAGCGCTTGAAGAACGCCTCCACGCGATCGAAGTGCGACTCGTCGAGACACTCGCCGAACCACACGATGTGCGGCCGCACCCGCCCGCCGCAGAGTTCGCAGCGCGGCGCGCCCGCCTCGTGCAGCGCCTTGTCCTCGAAGGGGGGCCGCTCGCAGTCCGCGCAGCGCGAGGTGAAGAGGTTCCCGTGCAGCTCCACCAGCCGCTCGTTGCCCGCCGCGCGGTGCAGCCCGTCCACGTTCTGGGTCACCAGCAGGAACCGGTCGCCGAGCCGCCGCTCCAGATCCGCCAGCGCCACGTGCCCCGGGTTGGGCTTCGCCTCGCGCGCCATCTGCCGGCGGTCCGAGTAGAAGCGCCAGACCAGATCCGGATCCGCCCGGAAGCCCTCGGGCGAGGCGAGCTGCTCGAAGCGGTGGTTGTTCCAGAGGCCGCCCGCGCCGCGGAAGGTGGGGATGCCGCTCTCGGCGGAGACGCCCGCGCCGGTCATCACCACGACCATGGTCTGGTCGTCGACGACGAAGGGGCGCTGCACCTCGTTGGTCACGTCCCGGGTCCGCATCGCCTCGCTACGCCTGCGGTTGCGCGCCCTGGGGACGCAGGTGGGGGTTCACGAACCGTTCGAGTTCCGGCAGCGGCATGGCCCCGCTGCGCCGGGAGACCTCGCGGCCCCCCTGGAAGAGCACGAAGGTGGGGATGGCCCGGACGTTCAGCCTGGCCGACGGCTGGGGGTGCGCTTCCGTGTTCAGCTTGAGCACCATCAGCTCCCCTGGGTGGGCGCGGCCGAGCTGCTCCAGCAGCGGGCCGACGATGCGGCAGGGCCCACACCACGGGGCCCAGAAGTCCACCAGCACCGGGATGGGCGAGCTGGCGATCGCCCGGTCGAGCGCTTCCGCGGTCACCTCCTGGGGCGCGCCGGAGACGTCCAGCGCCTGAGCACACTTTCCGCACACGGGGCTGCCCGCCCGCCCCTGCGCCACGCGGTTCAACGCCCCGCACGCCGAGCACCGGAACATAGGACCTCCTTCGTCTGCGGAATGTAACCAGCACCGCCGGCGCTCGCCGCGCGAAGGCCAGTTCGTTCGGGCGCCCGGGGCCGGGGTGACCTGCTCAGTCCCCCGCGGCGGACATGCGCGTGCGGATCTCGCGCTCCATGAGGTCCACGACCTCGGGCAGGGGCAAGGCGCTGGAGTCCACCGCCACCGCGTCGTCTGCCGCCACCAGCGGGGCGAGGTCCCGCTCGCGATCCTGGGCGTCGCGGAGGTTCTGCTCCTCGAGCACCGACTCCAGCGACGTCGCCACGCCCTTCTGCGCCAGCTCCTCGTGGCGCCGCCGCGCGCGCACGAGCGGGTTCGCCTCGAGGAAGAACTTCGCGTCCGCGTCCGGAAACACCACCGTGCCGATGTCCCGGCCCTCGAGCACCGCGCCCGCGCCCGAGGCCAATGCGAGCCTGCGCTGCAGCCCGAGCAGGCCTTCGCGCACCACCTTGCGCCGGGACACCTGGGAGGCGCCCATCGACACCTCCGGGGTGCGGATGGCGGAGGTCACGTCCGCGCCGGCGAGGAAGACGCGGTTCTCGTCTCCGGTGGACTCGAAGCGCACGTCGATGCTGGAGATGACGTGCGCCAGCGCCCCGTCGTCGTCGAACGCGATGCCCGCCTGCTGCGCGTGGAGCGCCACGCACCGGTAGATGGCGCCCGTGTCCACGAGCTGGAAGCCCAGCCGCTTCGCCAGAAGCCTCGAGACGGTGCTCTTGCCTGCGCCCGCCGGCCCGTCGATGGCCACGATGAACGGGCGCGGCGAGGTCACGCCAGGATCTCCCGCAGCGCGGCCACCAGCCGCTCGTTCTGCGGCATCAGCCCGGTGGAGATCCGCAGCGCGTTGGGGAAGCCGTAGCCGGGCACGGGCCGGGTGATGAGGCCGCGGCGCAGCAGCGCCTCGTAGATGGGGCCGGCCGGCCGCCCGAAGTCCGCGAAGACGAAGTTGGTGTGCGAACGCGGCACCTGAACGCCCAGCTTCCCCAGCTCCGTCTCGAGGTAGCGCATCCCCTGGTGGGCCAGCGCCACCGTCTTCTGCACGTGCTCCTGGTCCTTCAGCGCCGCCACGCCCGCCACCTGCGCGAGGGAGGTGAGGTGGAACGGCATCCGCGTCCGGTTGAGGTAGGAGACGAGCTTCGCGTCCATCACGCCGTAGCCCACCCGGATGCCCGCCAGCCCGTACGCCTTGGCGAAGGTCCGCAGCGCGATCACGTTCTTGTGCCGCAGCGCGTACTCCACGCCGTTGGGGTAGTCGGGCAGGTCGCAGTACTCGAAGTAGGCCTCGTCGTGGACGACCAGCACGTCCTCCGGCACCTTCGCGAGGAACGCGTCCAGCTCCGCCTTGCCGAACGCGGTCCCGGTGGGGTTGTCCGGGTTGGCGAGGAAGATGAGCTTGGTCTTCGGCGTGATCGCCCGGGCCATCGCCTCGAGGTCGTAGCGGTACCCGCTCTTCATGGGCACCTCCACGTACGGCCTGCCCGCCGCCTGCAGCGAGACCTTGTACATGACGAAGGATCCGCGGCAGAGCAGCGTCTCCTCGTCCGGCCCGAGGAAGGTGCGGATGAGCAGCTCGATGATCTCGTTGGATCCCGAGCCCACCATCACCTGCTCCGGCGCCACGTTCAGGTGCTTCGCCAGCGCGCGCACGAGGTGGAAGGACGCGCCGTCGGGGTAGAGGTTCAGGTCCTTCAGCGCAGAGCGGATGGCCTCCACCGCGGAGGGCGCGGGCCCCAGCGGGTTCTCGTTCGAGGCCAGCTTCACCACGTTGGTGATGCCGTACTCGCGCTCGGTCTCCTCGATGGGCTTGCCGGGGATGTAGGGGTGCAGCGACTCGATGTGCGGGGCGACGAGGGGACGCATGATTCTTTTCTAGGCCTTCTCCGTGAACGCGCCGAGCGCGCGGAACTTCGCGTAGCGGTCCTCCACCAGCGCGTCCGGCGACAGCGACTCGAGCTGCTGCAGGTGCTTGCGAAGCGCCTTGCCCAGCGCATCCGCGGTCTTGTTCGGATCGCGGTGGGCGCCGCCAGCGGGCTCGGGGATGATCTCGTCGACGATCTTCATCTCGAGGAGATCCTTCGCGGTGAGCTTGAGCGCGTCCGCCGCCTTGTCCGCCTTGGTCGCGTCCCGGTAGAGGATCGAGGCGCAGCCCTCCGGCGAGATCACCGAGTAGATGCTGTTCTGCATCATCAGCACCCGGTTCCCCACGCCGATCGCCAGCGCGCCGCCCGAGCCGCCCTCGCCCACCACGGTCGAGATCACCGGCACCTTGAGGGACGCCATCACCTCGAGGTTCACCGCGATGGCCTCCGCCTGGCCGCGCTCCTCCGCGCCCAGCCCCGGGTACGCGCCCGGCGTGTCCACGAAGGTCAGGATGGGCCGGCCGAAGCGCTCCGCCAGCTCCATCAGCCGCCGCGCCTTCCGGTAGCCCTCCGGCTTGGGCATGCCGAAGTTGCGCATCATGTTCTCGCGCGTGTTGCGCCCCTTCTGGTGGCCCATCACCAGCACCGGCTTGCCGTCGAAGCGCGCGAACCCGCACACGATCGACGGGTCCTCGCCGAAGTGCCGGTCGCCGCAGAGCTCGAAGAAGTCGGTGAACAGGTGGTTCACGTAGTCGAGGAAGTACGGCCGCCCCGGATGCCGCGAGAGCTGCACCACCTGCCAGCGGGTGAGATCGCTGAAGATCTCCTGCTGCAGCTTCTTCGCCTTCTTCTCCAGCCGGGCAATGTCGGAGGTGAAGTCGACCGAGCCGGTCTGCGACAGCACCTTCAGCTCGTCAATCTTCTTCTCCAGGTCGATCAGCGGGCGCTCGAAGTCGAGCGCGAACGAACTCGCGGTGGCCATGGGTGGCCGGGTGCTAGCACCCGAAGAGTGTGAGTTCAACGCGAGACAGGGCGGCGCGGCGCGTCAGCCCTCCTCTTCGGGATCACCACCGAGCAGCTCGTCGATGGAGAGCTCCACCGCGTCGAACGGCTCCGCCCTTACCCGCTGCCCACGGCGCGCGACGAGGATCTGCGCGTACGCGTCCTCCGTATGCCGGAAGACCTCCAGCGTCCCCTCCTCCGGATCGAGGATCCAGTAGTGGGCGACGGCGAAGCGGAAGTAGGTGTCGCGCTTCTCCACGCGATCCCGCGCCGCATGGGAAGGCGACACGATCTCGCAGACCCAGTCCGGCACCAGCTCGATGAGCCGCCCCGACGGAGGCTCCGGCATCCGCTCGCGACGGTAGCCGGCCACGTCCGGGCGGAAGACCTCGCCGCCCAGCCGCACGTCGAGCTCGGTGAAGATCCACCAGCCCCCCGGCGAGCGGCCGCCCGGCTTCCTGCCGAACTGGGAGCGCAGAAGACCACCGGTGCTCACCTGGGACAGCGAGTGGAAAGCGGTCGGTGCCACCTTCTCCACCAGCACCCCGCGGATGAGCTCCAGGCGCCGCTCCGGATCACACCGGAGGTAATCGTCAATCGTCGCCTCTGTGTGCGAAGGCTGCCTCATGCCCTCAAGCTAGCGACTCCCGGCGCCGCAGGCAAAAGGCCGCAGAACGAGAAAAGCCCGGCACGCCATGGGAGCGCACCGGGCCTTCCGGCTCAACCCTTCATCGGAACCGCTACGAGGCGACCTTGACCGGCTTCGCGGCCGGCGCGCTGAGCGCGTACCACGAGGTGCGGAACGCCTTGAGCTCGCGCAGGCCGGCGGGGTGCCGTCCCAGCGCGGGCGCCACGGTGACCGGCAGGCCGATCTTCTTCTCCATCGCCTTGGCCGCGGCGAGCTCGTTCTTCCGGCGCTCCTCGCACTTCTCGCAGGTGCTCCGGGGCAGCACGCGGTTCACCAGCACGCGCTCCACCGCCAGCTTCCGCTTCTGCAGCGCCGCCACCAGCCGCTCGGTGCGCGACACGGCCAGCTCCTCACCGCGCGAGACCACGAGGAAGCGCGACTCCGCTGGCGTGCTCAGCGCCTGCTCGAAGCGCTGGATGTGCTTGATCATCCCCGCCACGTCGTCCGCCAGCTCCGCCATGCCCTTGCTGCGGTACTTCGCGATCGACGCGGCGATCGCCTCCAGCCAGGAGATGGCGATCGCCGGCAGCTCCACCACCCGGACCATGGCCCCCGCGGGCGCCGGATCCACCACGATGCGCTTGAACCGCTCCTGCACGATCGCGTCCGTCAGCGTGGAGAGCGCCGCCAGCTCGTCCACCGCGGTGGGCGCGGTGTCCAGCAGGTTGCGCAGCACCTCGCGGTCGTACGCCACGTCCGCGCCCTTCGCCGCCGCGCCCTCGAAGGCCTTCTCCGCCTTCTCCCGCCAGCGCTTGCGCAGGTTGGAGAACCAGGTCTGCACGTCCAGCTCGCGCGCGTAGAGCCCCTTGGTGCCCTTCACCTGGGTCTCGGTGTCGGTGAGCCGGCTCTGCAGCACGTCGCTCAGCGAGTGCGCCGGATCGGTGGAGATGAGGAGCACCGGCCCCTCCTTCTCCGTCAGCGTCACCGCCGCGGCGGCTGCGCACGAGCTCTTGCCCACCCCGCCCTGGCCCACGAAGAAGATCAGCCGGGTGGGCGGGATCGGCGGAGCGGTGATGGGCGGCATGGACGGCGCGCGCACCAGGGCCGGCGGACCTTCGGCGGCCGAGAACTCCAGCGCCTTCGTCTCCTTCCCCGTCGCCCACTCCTTGCCCAGCTTCTTCACCTCGTCGAGCCCGCGCGGCGCCTCTTCACGCCGGGCCACGAGCTGCACGCCCACCGCCTTGTCCACCCCGAGCAGCTTGCGCACGTGCGGCGCCTGCAGCCCGCGGCGACCCTGACAGGCGGGGCAGCCGGTCTTGTCCTCGACCTGGTTCACCACGAAGCCTGCCACCGGCAGCCCGCGCTCGGTGAGCTTCGCGTAGAACGACCGCGTCTGCGCCTCGGGCACAGGCTCCGGCAGCGCGACCATGTGGAAGGCGGTGCGCGCCGGGTCCTTGATCAGCGCCAGCGTCCGGTCCACCTTCCCGCCGACCTCCTCGAGGAACCCGCCCACGCCGCCCATGGTGGGCGCGTCCTTCTTCGACGGCCGCGGCATGGGCTTCACCAGCCCGAGGTACCGCCGCAACGCCGACGGCAGGTCCACCAGCCGCAGCAGGTGCGAGGTGGGGGCTGCGTCCACCACGATCCGGTCCCAGCGGCCCTCCTCCAGGTCCTCCAGCAGCGAGAAGAGGAACACCGTCTCCTCGAGGCCCGGAAGGGAGTGGGCGAGGAGCCTGGTGACCTCGTCCTCCGAGAGCAGCGCGCCCTTCTGCGCCGCCTTCTTCACCGCCGGCCCGAACTGATCGACGAAGGCGGGCATGTGCCCCGCCGCGTTCCACTCCAGCGCGAAGAGCCCGCCGGCCTTGCCCGGCGTCAGCCGCACCGCCTTGGGGCCGACCTTCTTCTTCAGGAGATCCGTCAGCGCCTGCGAGCCGTCGTGCGACACGAGGAGGACTTTTTCCTTCGGGTACTTCTCCGCCAGGTTCATGGCGTAGGCGGCGGCCAGCGTGGTCTTGCCAACGCCGCCCTTTCCGGCGAAGAAGTGGAGGATACGTCCGTCGCTCATATTGGCTCGACCTTCGTGCGCGGAGGAAAGCGGATGGCTCTGCCCGGTCCTGTCGGGGAACCGCCGCGCGCGCGTGCGTCAGCGGAGCGACAAGGCCCGCAAGAGTCCCTCTTTAGAGTGCCGAAAGTCAAGCCGTGACGGGGGTTTTCAGCCCCCAAGCGCCCGTTTTGACTCAGCCCCGTGACTGCACGCTCCCTGGCCCCAGCGAGGGCCCGCCTGCCGCCTTGCGCGAGGGCGGGTACTCGCCGCGCGCCTCCGCCGCGTACCGGTTGAGCTTGTTGTAGAGCGTCTTCTCCGACACCCCCAGCATCTCCGCGGTGCGCGCCTTGTTGCCCCCGTTCCGCTCGAGGCTGCCGAGGATGTACTCCTTCTCCACCAGATCCAGGGTGAGCCCGTACGGGAGCCGGAAGGACGCCTTCTCCGGCTGGCGGCCCGCCATGTCCGGCGGCAGGTGATCGGGGCCGATCAGCTCGCCGTCGCAGAGGATCACCGCGCGCTCCACCGCGTTGCGCAGCTCGCGGATGTTGCCCGGCCAGTCGTAGCCCTGCAGCACCTCCAGCGCGTCCGTCTGCACGCCCCGAACCCGCTTGCCGCTCTCGCCGTTGAACTTCTCCACGAAGTGCTGGATCAGCAGCGGGATGTCCTCGCGCCGGTCCCGCAGGGGCGGCAGCGCGATCTGGAACACGTTGAGGCGGAAGAAGAGGTCCTCGCGGAAGTTCCCGTTCTTGATCTCCTGGCGCAGGTCCCGGTTGGTGGCGCAGACCACGCGCACGTCCACCTCGGTCTCCACCTTGCCGCCGAGCCGCCGCAGACGGCCCTCCTCCAGCACGCGCAGGAGCTTGGCCTGCAGCTCGATGGGGATCTCGCCCAGCTCGTCGAGGAACAGGGTGCCGCCGTGCGCGAGCTCGAACACGCCCGACCGCCGCTGATCAGCGCCCGTGAAGGCGCCGCGCTCGTGGCCGAAGATCTCCGACTCCATCAGCGAGGCGGGGATCGACGCGCAGTTGATCGCCACGAAGGGCTTCTCCCGGCGCGGGGAGAGGTTGTGCAAGGAGCGCGCGACCACCTCCTTGCCGGTGCCGGACTCGCCGGTGATCGACACCGAGGCCTTGGACGGGGCCACCTTCTCGATGAGGTCGAACACCTTCCGCATCACCGGCGCCTGGCCGATGAAGTCCGTCCCGCCGAGCTGCTTGAGGCGGCGGCGCAGGCCCTGGACCTCGCGCTCGGTGTCACGCCGCTCGAGCGCGCGGGAGATGCAGACCTTCAGCCGCGCGGTGTCCAGCGGCTTCTCGATGAAGTCGTAGGCGCCCTCGCGGATCGCCTCCACCGCGGTGTCGATGGTGGCGCGGCCGGTGAGGAAGATGACCGGCAGATCCGGCAGCTCCTCCCGCATGGCGCGCAGCAGCCAGAGCCCGGAGGTCTCCGGCATCACCACGTCGGAGAGGACCACGTCCGGGCGGAACTCGAGGGCCTTCTTCAGGGCCACGTGACCGTCGGTGGCGGTCTCCACCTTGTGGCCCCAGGCCTGAAGGACCTCGGCGATGGCCTCGAGGGTGGCCAGCTCGTCGTCGACAGCGAGAATGCGTGCAGCGCTCAAGGATGCGACCTCTGTTCTGCGAAGCGGGGGGAAAAGCGGGGGATGGGAGCCGCAGGTCAGGCCAGCGGCAGGGTGATCACGACCTCCGGGCCGGCGACGCGGACCTCGGCGCCGGCCCGCGCCCCCACCGCGCGAAGCGCAGCGGCGGCGTGGGGAAACGGTTCGTGGAAGGGTTCGGCGCAGCCGTCCTTGATCCGCAGCACGCAGCGTCCGGCGTCCCGCTGCAGGGTGACGTCCACCTCCCCTTCCGTGCCCGCGCGGCCGAGCGCGCGGAAGAGCGCCTGCATCACGAGGAAGCGCAGGTCGTCCACCGCGCCCCTCACCCCGAGGTCCGGCTCCACCATCTGGCGGACCTTGATCATCGCGCGGCGGCTCTCGTGGCCCAGCAGCGCCACCACCTCCCCCACCGCGGCGCTGAAGTCCACCACGGCCGGGCCCTGCGCGGCGATGGGACGGGGCGCGCCCATGAAGCCGGCGAAGTGCTTGAGGATGCCGTCCATGCGGAAGATCTGCTCGCGCATCACCCGAAGGTTCTTCTCCTGCGCGGCCGGGATCTCTCCGTGCTCCCGCCGGATCTTCTCCGTCAGCACGTCGAGGTTGATGGAGAACGCGTTGAGCGGATTGCGCACGTCGTGAAGCAGGCTGTCCATCAGCCGCTGGTTCAGGACCGCGCGCGCCGCGTCGACGGCGACCTGCGCCGGCGCTTCGCTCGGGCTTTCGTCCGGGGGCGGGGTCCGCCCTGCCGCAGAGGTTGTTCCCAAGGGGGGCTCCTTCGAGTTATCCGCCCCGGGATCTAGGGATCACTCCAGGGGTGGTCAACCAACGCGCCCCAGCGCGTCCGAAGCCCTCCTGATCCGCGTCCTCTTCCGCCCACTCACCCTGTCGAGAGCTGAACGCGCCACCACAGTCCGGGCACCTGCACCGTCCGCTTCCGTGCAGACCGGTAAAAGTGAAACGGGAAACTTTTCAGGGGCCTTCGCCGGCCGGACGCTGCGCGGCCTCGCCGAGCGCGGTGAGCTCGATGCCCAGCCGGGAGGCGAACTCGAAGATGCGCGGGTCCCGGTAGAACTCGCTGAAGACGATCCGGCGGCAGCCCGAGTTGGCGATGAGCTTGAAGCACGGCCAGCAGGGGCTGGCGGTGGTGTACATGGTCGCGCCGTCGATCCCCACGCCGTTCTTGGCGGCCTGGATGATGGCGTTGGCCTCGGCGTGCACGGTGGCCACGCAGTGCCCGTTCTCCATCATGTGGCCCACCTCGTCGCAGTGGGGCAGGCCGCGGATGGAGCCGTTGTAGCCGGTGGAGAGGATGGTCCGGTCGCGCACCAGCACCGCGCCCACGTGCTTGCGATCGCACGTCGCGCGTGTCGCCACCTGGCGGGCGATGTCCATGAAGTACTGGTCCCACGAGCTGCGATCCCTGGCCATCCGTCCATCCTCCGTCGTCCGGCGCACCCGCGCGGTCGGCACCCGCTTCTCCCCACAGGCACCCCGGGGTGTCAACGCAGGGAAGCGCGTTTCCCACCCTGCCCCTCCACGGGCCGCCTGGGGCTGGCACCGCATTCGCTAGAGGGAGACGAGGCGCAGGGTCAGGGGGCGGCGGCGGATGCGGAGGAAGTTGCAGCTTTTGGTGGCGGTGGCGCTCACCTGCGTCGCGAGCCTGGGGATCCTCGCCTTCGGTTTCCACGGGGACGGGGCGATGCCGGCGCTCGGGCTCGGGGAGAAGGACCGTCATCCCGCGGCGCCGATCCGGGCGAAGGGCTACCTGGTGGGGGTGGACCTCGCGCGGGGGACGGTGACGCTGGCGCTCGACGGCGACACGCTCACCGTGCGCACGGACTCGGGGACCGCGGTCTTCGTCGAGGGGCGGTTCGGCAGCCTCTCGGAGCTGCCGCTCGGTGGATCGGTGTGCGCGGCGGTGGCGGGTGGAACGTGGCCCACCGCCGAGTGGCTCGAGCCCTGCTGAGCCGGAGACTCTGGATGCCTAGCGGATGGCCGCGCGGGTGGCGGTGGCGCCGGGCTCGAGCAGGTGGCCGAAGCCCTTCTGGGTGATGAACGCGCGGACCTTGGCGGCGGGCGCGGCGAAGGTCTCGCCGGGCATGGGCACGTCGAAGCTCACGTTCTCCTGCGCGACCGCGAGGTTGATCTTCGCGGTGCGGTAGCCCTCGACGATCGCGAGCAGCTTGCCGGTCTCGATCGAGTAGATGCCGCCGCCAGACGCGCCGTAGCCGATGGGCGCGTCGGTCTTCACGCTCTGCGGGACGCCGGTCTTCCGGTCCCACTCCACGTGCGAGACGAGCCCGCCGGAGAGCGACACCGCGCGGCCGAACGGCGCTGCGGCCACCACCACCGAGTCGCCGGGCACCAGCTCTTCGTCCGGCGCGAGCTCCGCCGCGTCGAGCTGGATGCCGATCACCTTGATCAGCGCCAGGTCCATGTCCGGCACGCGGCCCACCGCCACCGGGTGCGCGAGGAACTCCATCGGCTCGGCGCCCGCGGCCTCCCACGGACGGTCCACCACCACGCGCAGCTCCGGCGCCTTCATCCCGCGAACGTCGAGCGCGTGCGCGTTGGTGACGAGGTAGGTCGCGGTGCCCGAAGAGGTCGCCTCGCTCGCCACCACCACCGCGGAGGCGGATCGCTTCGCGGTGCCCTCGTCCCAGACGAAGAGCCGCACGTTCGAGGAGAGCACCCGCTGCATCAT
>CAZCWA010000076.1:12288-14837 GCA_964502265.1 uncultured Myxococcaceae bacterium
TGCCCTCGTCCCAGACGAAGAGCCGCACGTTCGAGGAGAGCACCCGCTGCATCATCGCGCGGCGGGTGGTGGGCGCCTTCGCGGGTGCGGCCACGTGGGCCGTGGGCTGCGCGCCCTGCGCGGTCGCGTTCAGGGTCGCCGTCGTTTTCACCACGTTCGTCCCGCCCGGGCCTCCGGCGCCGGGCGCGGAGGTGGTCGCGCAGGCAAGGGAGAGGGCGGAGATCGCGGCGGCGGAGAGGAGGGGCTTGAACATGCGTTCCGAATCGCCCGCCGGACGGCGATGTTCCCGCTCACGGAAGGGGCTGCGCGCAAGGCCCGGCTGGCCGCCCGCATGACGGCGCGGCGGGCACGCTCAGCTCCCGGCGCCCCGGGCAACGGGCGCGCGGCGTCCCCACCCTCCTCCCGATGGTCCACGCAGGCACGAACGAAGGTCATCCGCTCTTCCGGGCGGGACTCGAGCTGGCGAAGGCGGCGGCGAGCTGGCACCGCGCGTCGCTGGGCGGAGGCGAGCACCTTCCTACGGGTCCGGCGTTGCTGGTGGGCAACCACGGGCTCTTCGGGCTCGAGACGCCGGTCTTCTTCTACCTGGTCTATCGGCGCACGGGCCGCGTGCCGGTCGGGCTGGCAGACAAGACGGTCTTCGGCGCGCCTCCGGTGAAGCAGATCCTCGAGCAGCTCGGTGGGGTGCCGGGGACGCGGGAGAACGCGCTGTCCCTGCTGAAGGCCGGGCGGATGGTCGTCTGCTACCCCGGCGGTTCGCGCGAGGTCTTCAAGGACGCGGCGGATCGCTACCGGCTGCAGTGGGAGCGCGCGCACGGCTTCGCGCGGGTGGCGATTGAAGCGCAGGTGCCGGTCATCCCTTTTGCCGGGCTGGGTGTGGACGACACCTTCGTGAACTTCGGCCATGCGCGGCTCGCGAAGAGGCTGCTCGGACGGTACGCGGCGCCGCTGGCGGTGGGGCTTGGTCCACTGCCGCTGCCGGTGCCGCTCCACTTCCGCCTCGGCGCGCCGCTTCGTCCGCCGCAGTCGCTGCACGAAGACGAGGTCGTGGCGTTCAAGCTGCGCGTGCAACGCAGGGTGGAGGCGCTGCTGGCGGCCCGCGAGGAGGAGACGGCGCATGACGGCGCTGCCGCACAGCCCGCCTGAGTCCTTCCGGAGCGACGTCTGGCACGAGGAGCTCTGGCTCCAGGGCGTCCGCGCCCGCGCCCTGCGCTTCGTGGGCGGCTGCGACGATCCGGCGCGTGCGGTGGTCTGCATCGCGGGCATGGGCGCCAACGGAAGATCCTTCGTGCGCCAGCGCCCGCTGTCTCGCGACCGGTTCTTCCTCATGCTCAACCTCCCGCGCGAGACGCCGGCGGACGAGGATCCGCTCCTCTTCGCGGTCGAGTCGGTGGAGGAGTTCATGGACCTCCACCGCCTGGTGAACCCGGTGCTGCTCGGCTCGTCGTTCGGCGGCGCGGTGGCGACGGTGGTGGCGCTGCGCAGGGCCGAGCGGCTCGGGGGCCTGGTGCTCGCGAACCCGGTGGTGGCGCGATCGCAGATCCCGCTCGCGTTCCCGGGGTTCGTGAACCTCCTCGAGGCGCCGGATGGCGTGACCCGGTTCATGGCGCCGATGGCGGTTCAGATCATGGGCGGCTTCGGGCTCGACCGCGACGGCCGCGACGAGATCGTCCGCGAGGCGCGCCACTTCACCACCCGCGAGCTCAAGCGCAGGCTGCACGCGCTGATGCAGCTCGATCTGCGCAGCCGGTTGGGGGAGCTGCCAGCGAACACGCTCTGGGTTCACGGCCGCCGGGATCTGCTGGTGCCGGTGACCGCAGCACGGCGGGCGGCGCGGCACATCCCCCACGGCCGCTTCGAGGTGATCCCCGCCGCCGGCCACCTGCCCTACCTGTCCCATGCCGACGCGTTCAACGCACTGCTCGGCGCGTTCCTCAGAGAGGTGGGTGACGCATGATCCAGACACACGTGCACGAAGCGCAGCGGCCGGTCCGGATAAGACCGGGGCAGCTCGTGGTGCTCTACGACGGCATCTGCGGCCTGTGCGCGCAGCTCCACCAGACGATCTCCGCGGTCGACGTGTTGAAGCGCGTGGGGTGGCTGCCGCTTCAGACGCCGGGACTGCTGGAGCTGGTGGGGATCAGCGAGGACGAAGCGGTGCAGACGGTGTGGGCGATCACGCCCGAGGGTCAGCGCATCCAGGGCGGCGAGACGATCGCCCAGGTGCTCGACAGCCTCGTGCCCTCCCCGCTGCCGATGTTCGCGCGGCTGCGTCAGATGGAGGCGCTCCGGCGCGTGGTGGGTCCAATCTGGCAGGCCGTCTCCGACAAGCGGCGGGAGCTGTGGGCGTGTCCCGCGGACGCCGGTCGCAGAAGGTTCGATCCGCTGAGCGCGCGCGAGGCGGCGGAGCTTCGCGCTCGCCTCCAACTCCCCGGTGACGAGGACGAAGACACGCAGGATGTGGCCGTCTCCTGATCGCGCGCCGCGAACGTGGTGTGATGCGGCGCCATGTCCACCTCCGATCCGTCTGACCGCCCACCCGCGCGCAA
>CAZCWA010000077.1:0-14760 GCA_964502265.1 uncultured Myxococcaceae bacterium
TCATCGATCTCACGCAGGTCTGCGCGGTCGCGCACATCACCGAGACGCTCCTCAATTACGTGCGCGAGGGACGCGCTCCGCTCGCAGGCCAGGTGCTCGACCGCGTGTTCGACGCGACCGGCGTGATGCGCAAGCTGCTGGTGGAGGTCCGGCGGGCGCTCGAGGACCAGGCGGCCTTGCGGGATCTTTCGGAGGTCGGCCCGCTCGTGGCGCGGGAGGAGGCGCTCATCGCCGAGATCGAGGCGGGCACCTTCGTGATCGGCGCCGAGCCGGAGCCGGGTGCAGGCGCGGGTCCTTCGCAGGACGAGGAGCAGCGCGGGAGCGACCGGCGGACGGGTGACGACGCCGCGTCGAGGCGCGCCGGACTGCGCGAGACCCTGAAGGTGGACGTCGGCCGCGTGGACAGCGTGGTGGAGATGATCGGCGAGCTGATCATCGTCGAGTCGATGGTGGTGAACGCGCCGGAGCTCGCGGAGCTGGGCTCGCTGCGGTTGCGCCAGCACCTCGCGCAGCTCACCAAGATCAGCCGGGACCTCCAGGACGTGGCGATGCGCATGCGGATGGTGCCGGTGCGCAGCGTGTTCCAGCGGATGAGCCGGCTGACCCGCGACCTGTCGAGGAAGACGGGCAAGCGGGTCACCATGGTGATCCAGGGCGAGGACACCGAGATGGATCGCTCGATGGTCGAGCGCATCGAGGAGCCGCTGGTCCACATGGTGCGCAACGCGGTGGACCACGGGGTGGAGTCGCCCGAGGCGCGGCGTGCGCAGGGCAAGCCGGCCGAGGCCATCCTCACGCTGGCCGCGCGCCACGAGGGCGGCAACGTCGTCATCTCGCTGACCGATGACGGGAAGGGCCTCAACACCGCCGCCATCCTCGATCGCGCGCGCAGCCGCGGCCTGGTGAAGGCGGGGGAGACGCCGCCGGACGAGACGGTCTGGAGCCTCATCTTCGATCCCGGCTTCTCCACCGCGGAGAAGGTGACCGAGATCTCCGGCCGCGGCGTGGGGCTCGACGTGGTCAAGCGGACCATCGAAGGCCTGCGCGGGCGGATCCAGATCCACTCGGAGGCGGGGAAGGGGACCTCCTTCCGGCTCGTGCTCCCGCTCACCCTCGCGATCATCGACGGGATGCTGGTGGCGTGCGGCGAAGAGCGCTTCATCATCCCCTCGCTCGCCATCGTCGAGTCGCTTCAGCCCACCGTGGGCATGGTCCACGCGGTCGCGGACGAGACCGAGCTGGTGGACGTGCGCGGGGATCTGCTCCCGCTCATCCGCGTGGGCCGCAGGTTCGCCATCTCCACCGCGGTCGACGATCCGTTCAGCGCGCTGCTGGTGATCGTGGAGAGCGCGGGCAAGCGCGTGGCCCTGATGGTCGACGACGTGGTGGCCCAGCAGCAGGTGGTCATCAAGCCCATCGGCGCGGGCATCGGCCAGACGGACTGCTTCATCGGCGCCGCCATCCTCTCCGACGGGAAGGTGGGCCTCATCCTCAACGTGGACCAGATGGTCCAGAGCGCGACCCGAGGGGCGGGGAACGCGCCAATGCTCGAATCCTCCGCCCCGAGCACGGAGCTGTACGCATGACCACCCGGACCGAATCTCCCGACACGTCGTCGAACGCCCACGAGCAGTCGCCGGAGGCATCGCTGGCGGGCAAGTTCATGACCTTCAAGCTGGGCCGCGAGGAGTACGGCCTCGCCATCCTCAAGGTGCGCGAGCTGATCGGCCTGATGGACATCACCCGCGTGCCGGCGACGCGCCCGCACGTCCGCGGGGTGATCAACCTGCGCGGCAAGGTGATCCCGGTGGTGGACCTGCGGCTCAAGTTCGGCATGGCCGCGACCGAGCCCACCGATCAGACGGTGATCATCGTCGTCCAGCTCCAGAGCAGCCAGGGCGAGCTCACCATGGGCGTGCTGGTGGACGAGGTGCTCGAGGTGCTGGATCTCGAGCCCGGTCAGATCGAGCCGCCGCCCAACCTCGGCGCCGGTGGCTTCGACTCCACCTTCATCCTCGGCGTGGGCAAGAGCGAGCGCCGGGTCATCTTCCTCCTCGACATCGACAAGGTCCTCTCCGCTTCGGACCGCGCCGCCGTCGCGCAACTGGCCGCGTAGGCCCCGCTTCAACCCACCAGGATCAGGTTCCCGTCATGCGCTTCTTCAGGACCATCAAGGGCAGGCTCTTCCTCCTCGTCTTCGGGCTCAGCGTCGTCCTCGCCGGTGTGGGCGGGTTCGGCATGTACAGCGTCGACGCCATCAACAAGATCGTGGAGATCCAGAGCACGCAGCTCGTGCCGAACCTCATCGGGATGGCGACGGTCGACGAAGCGAGCACCGACATGATGTGGCAGACCCAGCGGGGACTGCACGGGGTCCTCGCGGACAGCGGCGACATCCGGAGGCGGGCGCGTGCGGGCTACCGCGAGGCCAGCGAGCGGTTCGAGGCGCAGATCGCCGAGTACGCCACGAGGCCTGTCGACCCATCGCAGGCGGAGGTGGGGAAGAAGTTCGAGAACGCCCTGCGTCAATGGATGGATGCCCTCGACGCGGTGTGGCGCGAGATCGACGCCGGCGAGCACGACGCGGCGCAGACGATCTGGCTCGGCCCGGCAGCGACGCACTACGCGGAGCTGGACGGGATCCTGACCGAGTACAGCCGCGTCATGGAAGAGTCGGCCAGGGCGATCAACGAGGGCGCGGCGAAGGCGGAGGCGCAGATCGCCTTCTGGCTGGGGCTCATCTTCCTGCTCACCACCGGCGGTGCGGCGGTCGCCGGCACGCTGCTCGTCCTCTCCATCACCCGCCCGCTGGAGAAGATGACGAAGGTCGCGGACGCGCTCGCGCAGGGTGACGTCTCGCAGAGCGTGGACCACCACTCCAGGGACGAGCTCGGCCGCCTCGCGGACTCGTTCCGTGCGTCGGTCGACTACATGCAGGAGCTCTCGAAGGGCGCGGCGGCGATCGGCCGGGGCGATCTCTCGGTGCGGGTGAGGCCGAGGTCGGAGAACGACGCGGCCGGCAAGGCGCTGCTGGGCACCGCCGAGTCGCTCGAGGGCGTGGTGAAGGAGACCCAGCGCCTCATCGAGGGCGCGGAAGCCGGCAACCTCGACCTTCGCGGGGACCCGGGGCGCTTCTCCGGCGCGTACGCGGACCTCACCCGCGGCATCAACCGGATGCTCCAGGCGGTGGCGGCGCCGGTGCAGGACGCGTCCTCGGTGCTGGAGAGGGTGGCCGAACGCGATCTCACCGCGCGCATGAACGGCGCCTACCAGGGCGAGTTCGCGCGGATGAAGACGGCGATGAACACCGCGGTGGAGAACCTCCACGAGAGCCTCACCTCCGTGGCGGCGGCCGCGGATCAGGTGGCCTCGGCGGCCTCGCAGATCGCCTCCACCTCGCAGGCCGTGGCGCAGGGCGCCTCCGAGCAGGCCCGGTCCCTGGAGGAGACGTCCTCGAGCCTCGAGGAGATGAGCTCGATGACGAAGCAGAACGCCCAGTCCGCCACCCGCGCGGACGAGCTCTCCCAGGCGGCGCGCGGCGCGTCCGACCAGGGCTCCGCGGCGATGGAGAAGATGGTCGACTCGATGGACCGGATCCGCGGCTCGGCGGAAGGGACGGCGGCGATCATCAAGGACATCAACGAGATCGCCTTCCAGACGAACCTGCTCGCGCTCAACGCGGCGGTCGAGGCGGCGCGCGCAGGTGCGGCCGGGCGCGGCTTCGCGGTGGTGGCGGAGGAGGTGCGCAACCTCGCGCTGCGCTCCAAGGAGGCGGCGAAGAAGACCGAGTCGCTGATCAACGACTCCGTCCAGCTCTCGCGGCAGGGTGAGACCATCTCCCGGCAGGTGAGCGGGAACCTCGGCGAGATCGTCTCGTCGGTGAACCAGGTCTCCGAGATCATCCGCACCATCTCCAGCGCCAGCGTGGAGCAGTCGCGCGGTGTGGATCAGATCAGCAAGTCGGTCGCGCAGATGGATCAGGTGACCCAGCAGAACGCGGCCTCCTCCGAGGAGTCCTCCTCTGCGGCCGAGGAGCTGTCGGGTCAGGCGCAGGAGATGTCGTCGCTGGTGGCCCAGTTCCGGCTCGACCGCGGGAACCGGATGGTCTCTCCGAAGCTCCGCGCCTCGGCGCAGCCCTCCGGGAAGAACCTCGTGCGCCCGGTGGTGGGCGGCGGCAACGGCAACGGCAACGGCGGCGCGCAGGGCTCCAACGGGCAGGGCGGCGGCGGGCACGGCGGGCCCAACGGCAACAACGGCTACCTGATGAGTCCGGCCATCTCCTTCGCGGCGGATGGCGCCCAGGACCTGGTGTTCAAGGACTTCTAGTCCGCAGCACACCCGCTCCCGTTCCGTCCCGGCGTGCGCCGAGGCCGGCGGGGCGGGAACCCCCATCGCTTCACGGAACGCCATGTCCCTCATCCGGCCGACCCTTCTCGCTCGCCTCATCCTCCTCATCGCCAGCTTCTGCCTCGTGCTCACCGCGGTCGGGGCCTTCGGCGTCATGTCCGTCAACCGGAACAACCGCTTCGTCGAGCGGCTCGGCACCGAGATGCTCCCGGCCATCATCGCGCTCGACCGCACCCGGGAGGCCATCGGCGCCGCGGAGTGGCAGACCCAGCAGGGGCTGCAGTCGGCCGGAGCCGGAGACGGGTCCCCGCTGCGCGACGCAGCCGCCGCCTACGGTCAGGCAAGGGCGCGCGTGACCGCGGGCTTCTCCAGCTATGAGGCGCTCCCGCGTGAATCGGCGCAGCAGCGGACGTGGGACTCCGTCCGGGCGAGCCACGCGGCGTGGCAGGGCGCGCTGGACGAGGTCTGGCCGGCGCTTCAGGAAGGGCGCCACGCCGAGGCGATGCGGCTCTGGCGCACGAGCGCCGCACCGGCCATCTCCGGCCTGAACGGCGCGCTGTCGGCGCTCCTGGAGCAGGAGGCGAAGACGGCGCAGGACTTCTACGTGCAAGGCGCCGCGCGGAGGCAGCGCTCGGTCGGCGTGGTGGTGGGAGGGCTCGGAACGGTCATCGCGGTGACCCTCGTGCTGGGCGGACAGCTCATCTGGGTGGTCGTCCCTCCGCTGCGGCGGATGCGCGATGTGGCGCGCCGCATCTCCGAGGGGGATCTGGAACAGGAGGTCACCTACCGCGGGAACAACGAGCTCGGCGACCTCGCGGAGTCCTTCCGTGAATCCATCCGCTACATGCGCGAGCGGGCCGAGGCGTCGGCAGCCATCGGCCGCGGCGACCTCCAGGTCAAGGTCACCCCCTGCTCGGGAAGGGACATGCTCAGCCGGAGCATCCTCGAGACGGCGGGGGCGATCGACGGCGTGTTGAAGGAGACGCAGCGGATCATCAGGAGCGCCGAGGCAGGCGACCTCTCGGTCCGCGGCGATCCGCAGCGGTTCTCCGGCATCTATGGGCAGCTCATCCTCGGCGCGAACCAGATGGTGGAGGCGGTGGCGGCGCCGCTCGGGGAGGCCTCCGAGGTGCTGGAGCGCGTGGCCGCCCGTGACCTCACCGCGCGCATGGCGGGCAGCTACGGCGGTGAGTTCGCCCGGATGAAGTCCGCGATGAACAGCGCCTTCGAGAACCTCCACGAGAGCCTCGTGGCCGTGGCCGGCGCGGCGGAGCAGGTGGCCAGCGCGGCTTCCCAGATCGCCTCCACTTCGCAGTCGGTGGCGCAGGGCGCCTCCGAGCAGGCCCGCTCCCTGGAGGAGACCGGGGCGAGCCTCGAGCAGATGGGCGCGATGGCGAAGCAGAACGCCGTCTCCGCCACGCAGGCGAACGCGCTCGCCAAGAGCGCCCGCATCGCCTCCAACGGCGGGACGGGGGAGATGGTGAGGATGGTCGACTCCATGGAACGGATCCGCGGCTCGGCCGAGGGCACCGCGGCGATCATCAAGGACATCAACGACATCGCCTTCCAGACGAACCTCCTCGCGCTCAACGCGGCGGTGGAGGCGGCGCGGGCGGGCAGCGCGGGGCGGGGCTTCGCGGTGGTCGCCGAGGAGGTGCGCAACCTCGCCTCCCGATCGAAGGAGGCGGCGAAGAAGACGGAGGCCTTGATCAACGACTCGGTGCAGGTGAGCCGGGAGGGCGAGGCGATCTCGAGGCGGGTGAGCGAGAACCTCGGGCAGATCGTCGGCTCGGTGAACGAGGTGTCGGAGCTCATCCGCACCATCTCCACCGCCAGCAGCGAGCAGTCGCGTGGGGTCGAGCAGATCAGCCGCTCGGTGGCGCAGATGGATCAGGTGACGCAGCAGAACGTCGCCTCCTCCGGGCAGTCCTCCTCCGCGGCGGAGGAGCTCACCGCCCAGGCGCAGGAGATGGGCGCGCTGGTCGCCCGCTTCAGCCTCCACCCCGCGGCCCGCCCCGACCACCGCGCAGCATCCGGCCGCCATGCCGGCGCTCTCGGACCGAAGCGGCGTCCCCCCGTCACCGTCCCGTCCTCCACCGTCGCCGCCCGGTCCGGGCCGTAGCCCATGGACAAGGCGAGCTTCGACTACTTCCGCGAGGTCGCCTACACCACGGCGGGCATCGCGCTCTCCGACGGGAAGCAGGCGCTGGTCTCGTCGCGGCTGGCCTCGCGCCTGCGGGCGCTGGGCTTGCCGGACGAGCGCGCATACGTGAACTACCTGCGCGGCGACGAGTCGGGCGCAGAGCTCGTCCACTTCCTCGACGTCATCTCCACCAACTTCACCTCCTTCTTCCGCGAGCGCGATCACTTCACCGAGCTCGGGCTCACCGCGAAACGCGCCCTGGCCTCCGGGCGGCGGCGCTTCCGCTACTGGAGCGCGGCGTCGTCGAGCGGCGAGGAGCCCTGGTCCATGGCCATGGTGCTCGCCGAGGCGCTGGGGATGGAGACCGACTGGCGCATCCTCGCCACCGACATCTCCACCCGCGTGCTGCGCACCGCCGAGCGGGGCGTCTACGCGGCGGAGCAGACGCAGACCATCCCGCCCGAGCTGCGCGCCCGGTGGATGAGCCGGCAGGGCGACGGGACGTGGTCCATCGTGCCCGCGCTGCGCCCGCGCGTCGTCTACCGCCGCCTGAACCTCGCCACGCCGCCGTACCCCATGCAGGGCCCGCTCGACGCGGTCTTCTGCCGGAACGTGATGATCTACTTCGACAACCGCGTCCGGCAGGGCCTCATCACCGAGGTGGAGCGCCTGCTCGAGCCGGGGGGGCTGCTCTGCATCGGCCACACCGAGACCTTGACCGGCGTGCGCACCACCCTCGACACCGAGCGCCCCTCGGTCTACCGGTTGCCGCGCAGATGAGTGAACGCGTGGTGGGCATCGCGGAGCTCCTGGTGACCATGAGCGCCGAGGACGTGATCGTCACCTACGGGCTCGGCTCCTGCGTGGCGGTGGTGCTGCACGATCCGAGGCGCCGGTTCGGGGGCATGCTCCACCTCATGCTCCCCACCATGGGCTGGGCGAGCGAGGGCGCGCTGGCGCAACCGGCGCGCTTCGCGGACGCGGGCATCCCGCTGCTGTTCAACAAGATGTACCGCCTGGGATCGCGCAAGGAGGACCTCACGGTCTGGCTGGTGGGCGGCGCGAGCGTGGGGCCGCCGGGCGTCAACATGATGGCCATCGGCGAGCGGAACCTGGCCGCCACCCGCGAGATTCTCCAGCGCGCGGGCGTGCGGGTGAGGGCGGAGGACGTGGGCGGGACCATCTCGCGGACGGTGCGGCTGCACGTGGGCGAGGGCAGGGTGGAGGTCACCTCGCTGGGCACCGCCCGGAACCTGGAGAGGAGGAGCGCATGAGCGTGGGCATGGGCACCCGGCCTCTGCGCGTGCTGCTGGTCGACGACTCGCGGCTGGTGCGCGACGTGTACCGGAGCGTGCTGGCGCGCGAGCCCGGGATCGAGATCGTCGGCGAGGCGGAGAACCCGTTCGAGGCGCGCGATCAGATCCTCGCGCTGAAGCCGGACGTGATCACCCTGGACATGGAGATGCCGCGCATGGACGGCCTCACCTTCCTGCGCGCCCTGATGTCGCAGCATCCGGTGCCCACCGTCGTCGTCTCGTCGATCACCGAGCGTGGCGGCGCGCTGGCCATGGAGGCGTTCGCCGCCGGCGCGGTGGAGGTCCTGCAGAAGCCCACCCGGCGGGCAGAGCTGCTCGCCCTCGGTCCCGAGCTGGCGCGCGCCATCCGGACCGCCGGTCTGGCGCGGCTTCGCCCCGGCCCGCTCGCGCACCCGGCCCCTTCACCGGCCTCCGGCACGGCGACCCTCCCCCCGCGCCCCCCGGGACCGCCGCGTCCGGCCTACGCGCCGTCGGGACTGCGCACGGACCGTGTGCTGGCGATCGGCGCCTCCACCGGCGGCACCGTGGCGGTGGAGCGGCTGCTCTGCGCGCTGCCGCCGAGGATGCCCCCCATCCTCGTGACCCAGCACATGCCGCCGGGCTTCACGCGGGCCTTCGCGGAGCGGCTGGACCGCCTGCTCCCCTTCGCGGTGTGCGAGGCGGAGGACGGGATGGGGGTGGAGCCGAACACGGTGCTGATCGCGCCGGGCGGCAAGCACCTCCTGTTGCGCGGCTCGTTCGCACGCGGCCTGACCGTCGAGGTGAAGGACGGCCCGCGGGTCTCCGGTCACTGCCCCTCGGTGGACGTGCTCTTCCGGTCGGTGGCGCGCGCCGCCGGCAACCGCGCGCTGGGTGTCATCCTCACCGGCATGGGGCGCGACGGCGCCAACGGGCTCAAGGAGCTGCGCGATGCGGGCGGGCTCACCTTCGCGCAGGACGAGGCTTCCTGCGTCGTCTTCGGGATGCCGAAGGCCGCGCAGGAGGAGGGGGCGGTGGACGCCTGCCTCCCGCTCGACGCGCTCCCCGCCGCGCTGGTGGGTGCGCTCACCCGCGCCGCGGCCTGAAGCCCCATCCTGCGGACATGACGAAGGCCGGAGGCACACCCGTGCGCCTCCGGCCTCATCGCGAGGGGCCCTCCAGAAGAGGCGCCCGCCCGCTTGCCCTTTTCGAATCCGTCCTCGGCCCGTCCGCTAGTTGAGCTGCGCCTTCACGCGCTCCTGCAGTCCGGAGCACAGCCGCTGCATCACCACGTCGTCCATGCCGAGCAGCGACCGGCCGATCATCACCAGCGCGTCCACGTCGTCCGCGTCGATCTCGCCCACGTAGAGCCCCTCGCGCTTGGCCAGGGCGTTGGCGAAGCGGACGCAGTTGCCGGGGGAGAGCCGGTTGAGGCTGTCGTACTCGGCGCTGTCGGCGATGGCGGAGGCGATGGCCTCGGGGAGCCCCCACTTCGCGGCGAGCTGCATGCCTGCCTTGCGGTGGCTGCGCTGGATCGCCTCGACCCACAGCGCGGCGTCGATCCAGATGTTGGTGCGCGTGCCCACCACCAGCTTCTCCGCCTCCAGCAGCGCCCAGGCGACCACCGGCTTGCCCACGTCGTGCAGCAGGCCCGCGAGGTAGGCGCACTCGGTGTCCTCCACGCCGGTCAGCGCGGCCACGTCCCGCGACAACATGGCCACCGCGAGCGAGTGCTCCCACACCCCGCGGCAGGCCTCCTGGATGCGGGGATCGCGGGACTCGAAGAGCCGCTGGGCGGCGATCTCCATCAGGATGGCCTTGAGCCGCTCCACCCCGATCCGCGTCACCGCCTGCGCGATCGACTTGGCGCGCTCCATCCCGCCGTGGGCCGCGCTGTTGGCCGCCTTGAGCACCCGCGCCGCGACCACCGGATCGGACTCGATGATGGGCACCGAGTCGCGCAGCGCGAAGTCCGGGGTGCGCACCAGCGCCAGGCAGCGCGTCACCGCCAGCGGCGGCGGCGGCAGGGTGAGGGTGTTCTCCGCCAGCCGTGCGAGGACGATGTCCTCCAGCTTCTGTGCCAGCTTCTCCTGGGCCTGCATGGTGCTTCGTCTCCTCTGGCTCAGGCGGCGCGCGCCGCGTCCACGGTGGGGAAGAGGGCCAGCTTCGCCGTCTCGTCGAAGGTGCTGAAGAGCTGCTTGTGCTCCGGCGAGGCGACCACGCGCAGCTCGAGCCCGCGCTCACGCGCCTCCTTGAGCAGATCGATGAGCAGCCGCGGCGTGCGGTCCGCCTTCGCCGGCACCTTGACGATGTCGATGATCATCTCGTCGAAGCACGCGGCGGCGAGCTGGTCCACCGTCTCGCCGAGCAGCCGGGACACGCGGCCGAAGTACTTGTCCATGCGGTCCTCCTTCCCGGAGAAGCCGCCCACCCGCACCAGGTTCTCCTCGGCGACCACCAGCTCCTGGTCGTCGAAGTAGCGCATCAGGAACTCGTCCACGCTGTCCCGGTCGAAGGGCTTGTAGAGCACGTCGTCGAAGCCCTGGCCGGTGAACTCCTTGTGCAGGTCGGACGACGAGCGCAGCGGCAGCGCCACGAACGCGGCGTGGCTCTGGAGGGTGCGGAGCTGGTTCATCAGCGCCGCGCTGTTCACGTCCGGGATCTCCGAGTCGATGAGGATGACGCGGAACACGCGGTCGCGGCACTGGGTGAAGGCCGCCTGCGCGCTGGTGCAGCCCTGCAGGCTCACGTGCGGGGGGAGCATCGAGCGCAGCTTCTTGTGCACGTTCTCCATGTCGTCGACCACGAGCAGGTCCACGAACTGGCGGGCGGCCGTGGGCGCCTCCACGCGCTCCACCGGCGGCGGGGCCATGGGCGCTGCGGCCGGCGAGGTCGCCACCGCTGCGGGCATCGCGCCCAGCTTGAGCACCTTCTGCACCTTCGCCTTGAGCTCCTCGGGCTTGAAGGGCTTGAGGATGTAGTCCTCGATGCCCAGGCGCATCACGTCCGCGACGATCGAGCGCTTGGACTCCGAGGTGAGCATGAGCACCGGCGTCTTGTTCCCGGCCTCGCGCATCTTCGCCAGCATGCCGGGCCCGTCGAGCACCGGCATGGTCACGTCGAGCACCACGAGGTCGTAGATCATCTCCTCCAGCCTCGCGAGGCCCTGCTCGCCGTCCTCGGCCTCGTCCACTTCGAAGCCCATCTCGGCGACCTGCTTCATCACCATGTTTCGGATCGGGCGGCTGTCATCAACGGTCAGGATGCGGGGCATGATCTCCCTCTAGAGGTTGTGCGGGTGCTGAACGAGGCGGACGTGGAGCTCCACGTCGCCGGCGCGGAGAAGGGCGTTGGCCGAGGCGATGGAAGGGGGCTCGTTGCCTTCGATGATCTTCGGCAGGCCGAGCGCCTGATCGAGCGCCATGGCCCGTTTGAGGTGGCCGGCGGTGATGTTGGCCAGCTCGCGCAGGGTGTCCTCCATCATGGAGTCATCCACGGTGGAGGCGTGGCAGCAGAACATCGCCGCCCCGAGCGCGCGGCAGGAGACCGCGTCGGAGGAGATGACCAGCGAGAGCGGGCGCGAGCCGGGGATGGGCAGGATCGCCGCCCGGAACGCCAGGCGCGGCTGCGCGCTGACGAGCTGGAAGGAGATCCCCATCATCGTCCGGGTCACGCCGCTGATGAGCGCGGCCATGATCTCCGGCGAGGGAAGGGAAATGGTTGCAGGTGCAATCAACGACATGGGTCACCAGGCTCCTTGTCGGGACGCCAGGGGCGAACCTTCAGTCATCGTTCTGCGCCAGTGCGAGACCGCGGCCGCCAGCCTGGTCTGCTTGCAAGTCTCCAGCGCGCTCTGCCAGCTCCCGAGCGCGCGCCAGGTGGCGTTGCCCATCCGTCCGCGGATGGCCGGAGGACGGCCCCGCGCCAGCGCGCAGACCAGCCGGCCCGCCTGGGAGGGCACCTGTTCGTCCGCGTGGGCCTCGCACAGCCTCTCGGCGCCCGCGACCTCATCTGCGCACAGGAGCGCCTGGGCGAAGCGGGTCCAGTCCCCGACCCCTCCAGCGGTCCCCGTTCCCGCGCGGGTGAAGAACACCACCGCCTCCGCCGCGCGGCCCAGCAGCATGGCCAGCTCGCCGGCGGTGGACCACAGCTCGGGCCGGGGGCCTTCGCGCGCCGAGCGGCGGCTGATCCACGCCTCGGTCGTCTGCCCGCCGAGCACCGCGTCCACCGCGCTGGCCAGCAGCGCCTCCGGATCGCGCGGGTGCGCGGACAACGCCGCCTCCACGTGCACGCGGGCCGCCGCCCCATCGCCGCGGGCGAGCGCGAGCCGCGCCAGTCCCATCCGCGGACGGACGGAGGTGAGCTGCAGCCGGCCGTGCGCGCCGCCGAGCGCCAGGCACCGGGAGAAGTCCCGGGCCGCCTCGGCGAACCGGCCCCGGCGCTCGTGTGCGCAGCCGCGCTCGTAGAAGAGGGCGGGCGAAGGGGGCACCCGCTCCGCGCAGCGATCGAAGAACGCGCACGCCTCGTCCGGATCGGGGTGGAGCGTCCGGGCGATCAGCGTGAGCAGCTCGCCTCCGTAGTGCAGGCGCCGCAGGGCCTCGGACGGAAGGCGGGCCAACGCCGCGTGTGCGCCGGTGGCGGCCTCGCGCGAGACGGTGGGATCCGCCCAGAAGCAGGCGAGCTCGAGGAGCTTGAACCAGGCGTAGAGGTCGTCCGGGTCGGCCCGCACCTCCGCGCGCAGGATCCGCTCGTCGCGGGCGCGCTTGTTGCGGTCGCGCGCCACCTCCCGCTGGTAGCCCAGGTGGAGCACGGTGCCGGGCAGCGAGACGAGCCGCGTCCCGGTGCGCCCGAGCCAGGCGGCCACCGGCGCGCTGACGTCCTCGTGGATGGCGAAGCGGTAGCGGATGTCCGGATCGCGCCGGAACACGCGCAGCAGCGGCGTCTCGCGCACGTGCCCGTTCTGCAGCGGGTTGACGAGGTTCACCGTGGCGGCGCCGGCGTCCTTCATCGCCGGCAGCGTCCGGATGGCCGACACCAGCTCCGGCGAGGGCCGCTCGTCCGCGTCGAGCACGACGATCCAGTCGCCCCGGGCCGCGTCGAGCCCCACGTTGCGCGCCGCCGAGAAGTCGTCGCTCCACGCATGGTGGAGCACCCTGGCGCCCGCCTCCCGGAGCAGCGCCACCGTGCCGTCCTTCGACCCGGTATCGACCACCACCAGCTCGTCCCACAGCCCGCGCGCGCTCTCCAGCAGCCCGGGCAGGTGCGCCTCTTCGTCGCGCACGATCATCGACAGGGTGATCATGCGCCTGCCCTCTCCGTCCGGCCGTAGGCGTGGAGCGCCCGGGCGGAGGTGTTCTGCTCCTCGAGCGCCTCACGCAGCTCGCCGTGAAGGCGCGCAGCCTCCCGATCACAGGCGCCCCACAGCGCGCGGAGCTGCTCGAGGGCCGGCCCCGCGGGGAGCGGTCCGGCGTTCGCCACGAGCTCCAGCAGGAGGGCGACCTCGGCCGAGGCGGCCTCGGCATCGCCGGCTTCGAGCGACCGTTGCAGGCGCTCCAGGTGATCGGTGAGGGCGGTCACGGTCCTCAGCCCGCCTTTCCGGGCGTGCCGAGGTTCGCGACCGCTTCTTCGAAGGCCTCGGCCACCGGCGCGAACGCGCGCAGGGCCTCCAGCGCGGCGTTGCCGTCCCCGTGGGTGATGGCGCGGCTCAGGCGGAGCGCCACGTACTCGTAGAGGGGCACCAGCATCTCGGCGAGCTGCGGGGCGCGGGCGGGATCCAGCGTCCGCTGAAGCTCGACCACGATGTCGGTGGCCTTGGAGAAGGCGACGGTCGCGGCCGTCCGCTCACCCGACGCGAGCGCTGCGGCCCCGGTGCGCATGTGCCGCGTGGCGGCCTGGTAGAGGAGCACGAGCGTGCGCTCGCGCGAGGCGGTCTGGGTCTGGGTGCGGGCGTAGAGCTGCGCTGCCTTCATGACGTCTTCCTCGAGTTCACGGCGTCCTGCTGCGTGAGGTAGTTGCCGATGCTCTTGATGCCGCTCACGACCTTCTCCATGGCGGCGAACTGGGCGATGAGGTTCTTGCGGAACTTGTCGAGCCGGAACTCCAGCTTCTCGATGTCCCCGTCCATGCGCCGGACCGTCTGATCGAGGCCCTTGCGGCGCGCGGTGAAGACCCCTTCCGCGGAGTCCGTGTAGTCGCGCGTGAGGCTCTCCAGCGAGCTCGCCAGCCCGCCCTGCGCCTGCTGGAACACCGCGTTGACCGCCGAGGGATCGCGGCTGATCGCGCGCGCGAGCGTGGTGTCGTTGATGCTCAGCGTGCCGTCGCGGTTGGTCTTCACCCCGAGGTCCGCGAGCGTGCGCACCGACGTCAGGCCCGGCACCTCGCTGCCGATGACCGCCTGCAGCCGCTGCTGCAATGACTGGACGCTGCGATCGCCGGCGAGCGTGGTGGCGCGGTTGGTGGTCTCGTTGATCTGGAGCTGGCGGTTCATCCGGCCGAGCAGATCGTTGTACGCGTCGACGAACTTCTTGAGGTTGGTGGTGGTGGACGCGGTGTCGGAGTCCACCACCAGATCCGCCGCCGTCACCTGGGGCGCGGTGAGGGAGAGGGTGACGCCGGGCACCGCGTCCGCCACGGTGTTCGACCGGCGTTCGAAGGTGAGCCCATCCACGTGCACGCGGGCGTTGCGCGCCTGCGCCACCACCGTCATCGACAGGCCGGGGCCCGCGCTGCCGGTCACCGTCTGGCTGAGCACCAACGCCTGCGACGGATCCGATCCGATGGGGTGGCCCGTCTCCCGCGCGGAGAGCGACAGCCAGGTGTTGGTTCCGTCGTTGAGCACCGTGGCGCTCACCGGCGCGCCGGAGCGGTTGATGGCGAAGGCCACGTCGGAGAGCGCGCTGCCGTCACCGATCTCGATGTCGAAGCGCTCGCCCTGCACGTCCAGGTGCAGCGTGCCGCCGGCCACAGGGGAAGATCCGGAGGCGAAGGCCTGGGACC